>CAIWGR010000286.1 GCA_903912275.1 uncultured delta proteobacterium | reverse complement strand
GTCGCCCGGGAAGGCCGCGAGAATCTCGGTGGTGGACTCGCTGCCAAGCGCAGGCACCGCGCCGGGCGCAGCCTTGGGTGCCTCGGCGACGGGCGTAGGAGCGGGCGCGGGCGTGGGAGCGGGCGTGGGAGCGGGAGCGGCCTCCGCGGGCGCCTCAGCGGGCTTGGTCTCGGGGGCGCTCACCTTCTTGGAGCAGGCGGCGACGAAGAGCAGCGGAGCGAGAGCGGCGAACATCTTGACGGTCATGAGCGAACCTCAGTCAAAGGGGACTATTCGATGGCGTTGCAGACGATTTCGATGGAGTCGAGGAACTGGCCCTGGCCGCCGCGGAAGCCCGTGACGACAAAGCCGGGCGGGCACTGGCGCTGGTAGGAGTTGCCGCCGGCACCGCCTACCCGCTCGAGCACCTGCTGCTGCCCGCCGAGCTTGATGGAACTCTTCTCTCGAAGCGACTCACGCAGCTCCGAGACCCGCTTGTTCAGCTCCTTGCTCTGGTCGATCTCCTCTGCCGTCTTGCCGCCAAGCGTGGAGCAGTTGTCGGCCGTGGCGGCGCGCGTTGCGACCAGGGCGCGGTCGGCAATGTCGGCGAAGCTCTTGCCGCGGAAGATGGGGCCTGACGGCGAGTCGTCGCGGACGTCTGCGGCACGGACCGCGAAGGGAATGCGCTCGCCCGGATCTTCGCCAATCGCTGCGATAAGAAAGAGCTGCCGGCCATCGAGGTTGGCACCAATCGGAACAACGCGCCCGAGCGTCACATCGTAGCGGCCCTCGACGATCGACACGAAGAGCTCCTCGGTCCAAATCTCTTTGGGCGCGGAGAGGTCTGGGAAGAGCTTGAAGGTGACCTTGAAGATGCCCGAGATGGGCTTGAGCTCATCGTCTGCCAGCTCGCCCGTATACCGGGAGAGGATGTAGGACTTGGGCGACTTCGAGGGATCAATCACGGGGGAAGAGCGCGGCGCCGCAACAGGAACAGGCTGTGCCGAGACAGGGGGCGGCGGCAGCGGCGGCGCGGGTGGCGGCGAGGGCGGGAGCATCGACTTGGGGGAGGTCGCCGCGGGAGGCACGATGCCATTCGAGATCGGCGTCACCTTCGGGTTGGACTGAACGACGGTTGGGGCGGCGGCCGCGCCACGCTGCGGAACTACCGTTGGATGCGCGTCGGCCGGCTTCGCGGCAGGTACCGCAGGCTTGGCGACAACGACGCTCGGCTTCGCCACAACAACGCTCGGCTTGGCGGGAGCAGCTGGGGCAGGGCCGCCCAGCGCGAGGGCGGGCAGAAGCGCGAGACCGGCGAGCAGCAGGAAGCTGCGGAGGGAAAGTCGGAGTCGGGTCATTGCGGAATGGGGGTCGCCGTGATGGTGAGATCGATCTTGAACTTCATCGTGAACGAGCCGCCCTCAGGAATCGCGCCGGCCGGCTTTTTCACCGCCGTACGGGTGGTGATGGAGAAGGCGAGGAGGCTCAGAATATTCCCAATCGGCGTCTGGTTGGCCGCGTTGATCGTGGCATCCACAACGGGGTTGGTACCGACAGGAATCACAGGGGTCTCGGCGGCCTTGAGCGAGGTCTCCACGCTCTCGTTGAACTCGCCGATGTGGATGGCAATGGGCTGAATCTCGGTCGGGAACGAGTTGTCCGTCACCGTCGCAGTAATGCGCGTGATTTTGATGGAGCGGATGTTGTCCTTGAACCGCTCGAGCTGCCCCGTCGGGTCGATATCGATCATGTTGATCGGCAGCGCGGGGGTCGGCACAAAGGGCAGTTTGACGATGCCCGACGCCGTATCAATCGGCAGCGAATTGAGAGCCGACGACCCGGGGTAGGGGACCGTGATGGCACCGGGCAGGTCGAGACTCACGTCGAAATCGACGAGCAGCGCGTTGTCGGCCACCGAGAGACCGTCGTCCAGCCACTCGCGGCAGCCGCTCGCAGAGCCCAGCAGGGCAGCCACAGCAAATGAGGTCAGGAGCAGACGGCGAAAGGAGGGGGGCATGTGAGGTCCTTTGGATGGCCTATGAGATCCTATGGGCGGCCTCGCTGCGAGATAGCAACGCGCCTGCGGGGGAGCAAGCAACCTGCTCGCTCAATCGGCTTCGATGGGAGACATCAGCCGGCCGGCCGCCTCGTGGGTGCCCACCTCGCCCCGCTCCACCTGGCAGCAGAGTTCGGGCTCAGCCGCGAGCCGCGCCCTGACCCTGCTCCGAATGCGCGCTACGATCTCCGATTCGAGCGCCCATCGGCGCCGCAGCGCCTCGCGTTCCGGCATCCAGCCCGCGCGCGCGCCGTCTCGGCCAAAGAGCCAGTGGCTGAGCGCGTCCAGCCCTTCGCCCGTTGTGGCTGTCGTCGCATGCACCGGCGGCGGCTCCCGCCCACCGATCCGGCGGAGCGCCAGCGTGGCACGAAGGTCGCGGACAAAGGCGGCGCTCGAGGGCAGGTCGGACTTGTTGACCACCATCGCGTCTCCAATCTCCATGAGCCCCGCCTTGAGCGCCTGGACCTCGTCGCCGAGCGTCGGAACGAGGACGACCAGCGTGGTGTGGGCTGCGGCGACAATGTCGAGTTCGTCCTGGCCCACGCCGACGGTCTCGATGATGACAGGGTCATACCCGAGCGCGGCAAGCGTGTCTGCGACGGCATTGCTGGCCTGTGCGAGCCCGCCGAGCATGCCCCGGGTGGCCATGGAGCGGATGAAGACCCCCGGGTCTTCAGCGTGCTGCTGCATGCGGACGCGATCGCCGAGCAAGGCGCCACCCGTGAAGGGTGAGGAGGGGTCTACCGCGACCACTGCGACGCGCGCGCCGCGCTGCCGAAAGGCGGTAACGAGCTGGCTGACCAGCGTGGACTTCCCTGCGCCCGGAACCCCCGTGATGCCGATGCGATGCGCGGGGGGAGGAGCGCCATGACGGAGCTCACGCTCCAGCAGGTCTGCCTCCGCGCCGCCCTGTTCGGCGATGCGGAGGAGTGTGGCGGTCGCTCGGTGGTCGCCCGCCCGGGCCGCGGCGGCAAGTGAGGCAAGCGAGGCCCCAACCATTGGCTTCAGCGCTGGTGGCTGAAGATGGCGGGCCGCTTCTCTACGAAGGCGGTCGTCCCCTCTTTGGCGTCGGGGCTTGCGAAGATTTCGCCGAACACCGCACACTCCTCGGCAAGACCCTCGGCGATGGGCAGGTCGAAGGAGCGCTGGGCGAGCTGCTTCGAGCGGGTGACCGAGAGGGGGGCCTTGGAGAGGATGGTGGTCATCGTCTTGACGACCGCCGGCATGAGGTCCTCGAGCGGGAGCACGCGGTTCACGAGGCCGATGCGGAGCGCCTCTTCTGCGCCGATGACCGCGCCCGTCATGAGCAGCTCCATGGCATGGCCGTAGCCGACCTTGCGCGGGAGCCGCTGCGTTCCGCCGAAGCCGCAGATGAGGCCGAGGTTGACCTCGGGCTGGCCGAACTTTGCGTTGGTCGCCGCGTAGGCAAAATCGCAGCAGAGCAGGAGCTCGCAGCCGCCGCCGAGCGCGAAGCCATTCACGGCCGCGATGACGGGGATGGTCAGGTTCTCGATGGCGCCGAAGACGTCGGAGCCGAGGTGGGCAAACTCCTCGCCGCGGTCGCTCGCAAGGCCGCTCATCATGGCGATGTCGGCACCGGCCACGAAGGCCTTCTCGCCTTCGCCTGTGATAATGAGGCCGCCGATGGTGCCCGCTGCAGCCGCCGCAGCGACCTCCGCGATGGCGGCGTGCAGTTCACGCAGCGTGGGCTCGTTGAGGGCGTTCAGCGCCTTCAGGCGGCTGACGGTCAGCGTGGCGATGCGGTCAGTGACGGAGATCTGGAGGTTCTCAAAGGCGGAGAAGGACATTCGATGCTCGCTCTGGTTCAGGGTTGGTAGATGTGAAAGCCGCGCCCCGACTTGCGGCCCAGCCAGCCGGCCGAGACGTAGGTGCGGAGGAGCGGACAGGGGCGATACTTGGGGTCGCCGAAGCCAGCCTGCAGCGTCTCCATGATGGCCAGGCAGACGTCGAGGCCGATGAGGTCGGCAAGGGCGAAGGGACCCATCGGATGGTTGGCGCCGAGCTTCATCGCGGTGTCGATGTCTTCGACCGAGGCGGTGCCTTCCATGAGGGCGAAGCAGGCCTCGTTGATCATGGGCACGAGGATGCGGTTGACGACGAAGCCGGGCAGGTCGGAGGACTCGATGGTGGTCTTTTCGAGCGCAGCCGCGAAGCCCTTCACCGCCTCGGCGGTCTCGTCGGCGGTGGCGATGCCGCGAATGACCTCGACCAGCTTCATCATCGGGACGGGGTTCATGAAGTGCAGGCCGATGACCTGCGCAGGCCGGTTCGTCTCTGCCGCGATGCGGGTGATGGAGATGGAGGAGGTGTTGCTGGCGAGGATGGCGGCCGGCTTGGCGATGCGGCTCAGTTCGGTGAAGACGGCCGCCTTGATGGCGAAGGTCTCGGGCACTGCCTCGATGATGAGGTCGCAGTCCGCGAGGCTCTCGAGGCTGGTCTGGCAGTCGACGCGCGCGCGCGCTTCGGCGGCGGCCGCCTCGGTCAGGCTGCCCTTGGAAACAAGGCGGGCGAGGGAGCGCATCATGGTGCTCTGCGAC
>CAIWGR010000285.1 GCA_903912275.1 uncultured delta proteobacterium | reverse complement strand
TGGTGCCCGCCGCTCTGCTCTCCGTGACCGTCGCCATTGCAGCGGCGGTGCGGGTTGTGGCCAAGAGCCGGCAGGTCGCCCCCTCCGGGATCGAACATGCCTAAGTTCCTCTATCTCAGCCCCTCCTTTCCGCCGCAGTCCCGCGTGGGCGCGCTCCGGCCGCTCAAGTTCTGCCGCCACCTGCCGGCGCTCGGTTGGCAGGCCGTGGTGCTCTGTGATCTGCATGAGTCGGATGCCATCGATGTGACGCTCTCCGAGGCGCTGCCGGCGGAGGTTACGGTGGTGCGCGACTGGAGCCGGACGGCGCGCCGCAACGAGGCCGCGGTGGCCCGCGGCGAGCTGCCGCGCCCCACCCACGATGCCGGCGGCAAGCCCATCGTCCGCAGGCCTTCCGGGCTCAAGCGCATGCTGCCGCGGGCGCTGCAGAACACCTACCGCTCGCCCTCGTTCTGGTGGCCGTCGCCCGAGTGGGTGCCGCTGGGCCACCACAGCATCGAGATCCCGCATGCGCTGAAGGCGTCGCGGCGGCTCATGCGCGAGCACAGGTTCGAGGCCATCGTCGTCAATGCCGACCCGCACGCCGCACTGCTGGTCGGAGCACAGCTCTCGCGCGAGAGCGGCATCCCGCTCGTGCTCGATCTGCGCGATCCCTGGAGTGTCTGCGAGCTCCGTCGCAGCGAACGCCCCTGGCCGCAGCGCAGGCTCGTGGACGCAATGGAGCGGCGCTGCGTGGCGCAGGCCAGCGCCGTCATCCTCAACACCGAGACCACCCGCCGCGACTACCTCGCACACTACGCCGATCAGCCTGCCGCGAAGTTCCACGTCATCCGCAACCATGGCGACGCGGCGCTGATCGCGAATGGCTCGTTCGAGCGTGACCCGCGCTACACAGCGCTCTTTCTCGGCAATTTTCGACGCTACGTGGAGGGCGATGAGCTGCTCGAGGCGCTCGCGTTGCTCAAGGCGCGCGGCATCGACGAGACGAAGTTCCACCTCGTGGTCACGGGCCGCGTCCCCGCCGAGGCGCGGGCCTATGCCGAGAAGCTCGGCGTGGCCGCGATGCTGACCGAAGGGGCCTTCGTGCCCTACCGCCAGGTGGGCAGCTTCATGGAGACCGCCGACCTGCTTGTAGCGCTCAACAACCGGACGGTGCAGCGGGTGCCGGCAAAGGTCTACGACTACCTCGTCTCCCCTCGTCCGATGCTGGTGGTTGCAGACAATCCAGAGCTCGGCGAGATGCTCGCGCCACTGCCCTATGCGGAGCTGCGGAGCCTCGACGACATCACCGGCATCGCTGATGCCATGGCCGAAGCGTTTGCGCTCGGCACCGGGTTTGCGGTGGACCGGAGCCAGGCAGGATACGACAGCGCGACGGCCTCCGCGAAGCTTGCAGCCATCCTCAGCAGTGTGCGCCGCCCTCAGTAGTGGCGGTCGAGCACATACCAGCCGAAGGCCCGCAGCATCATCTTGGGCAGCGAGTCTTCGACGAGGGGGTCGAGGAGCGTCCAGGCCTCTTCGACGAGGGCGGTGGCCTGCTCGGAGCAGGCGTCGATTCCGCCGACCGACTCGATCTTGGCGATGACCGCGTGGACCGTCTCAAGGTCTTGCGGCTTGGAGGCGATGGTCTCCCAGAGCCAGGTGCGATCGGCCAGTTCGAGCTTGGCCATCGCCTTGGCGACGGGCAGCGTGACCTTGCCGTGCATGATGTCTTCGCCGCGTGACTTGAGGTCGCCCTTGAAGCCGCGGAGGTTGAGCACATCGTCGATGATCTGGAAGGCCAGGCCGACGCTCTCGAAGAAGCAGCCGAGCCCTTCGATCTGGGCCTCGGAAGCGCCGCCTCCGACGGCCCCCATGCGTGCGAGCGAGGCGGCGGGGATGGCGGTCTTGAGCCGGTGGATGGCGAGGATGCGCTCTTCGAGCAGCACGCCGTCGCCCGTCGCGACGACCTCGGGCATCATGAAGTCGACGCCGTCGATGTCGAGCGCCTGGCCTGCGTGGCCTGCGCGGAGCGCCTGGAAGTAGTGGTCGTAGATGGCCAGCTTTTCGCGGTCGGAGAGCTTGGGTCCGATAAGAAGTTTCTGGCCCATGAAGTAGCAGGCCGTGCCCGAGTTGATGGCCAGCGACTCGCCGTAGAGCAGGTGCGAGGTGGGGCCACCGCGGCGGATGACCGACTTGTCCTGCACATCGTCGACCATGAGCGAGCCCACATGCATGAGCTCCGGCATGGCCAACCACTTCACGAAGTTGCGTGAGTCGCCGCCGACAACATCGCAGCAGGCGAGGGCGGCGTAGGAGCGCCAGCTTTTGCCGCCGCGATCGGTGATGAGACGGACCGGCTCGCAGAGGGTGCGGGTGAGCTGGCTGAGCTCAATGCCGCGCATGTAGTCATCGTGTTTTTTGCTGGCGACGAGGTCGCGGAGCGGCTCGTAGTCGGGCTTGATGGGGACGATGGCCTCGACCGACTTGCGCACCTCTTCCCCGACGGCGCCGAAGAAGTCGTCGAGGGTCTCGACGGTCACAAAGCCGCTCCGCTCCACGTAGCCGCGGCCACGGATGGCCTTGCCGTTCAGCGTCCCTTCGAAGGAGACCGAGCCCTCCCAGAAGGCCGGCTTGGAGATGAGGGTGACGAACTCCTGGTCTGCGAAGTCGGCGGTGACTTCGACCTGCAGGTTCGCCTGCTCCGACGAGATGGAGAAGGCGCTCGGGTACTTGTTGAAGGTCCGGGTGCTGGTCCAGATGCCATGCTCGGTGAAGCCGAGATCGAGGGCCTCATCGCGGCCGGTTTCGGTGACGACGAGGAGCCGCTTTCCGAGCGAGGCGCGATCGTTCTTGAGGTCGACCATGCTGTAGGCAGAGAGGCTGGTGCCGTCGTCGCACTGCAGCGCGCACCAGAGCCAGGCGACGTCGCGGTTCTTGGTGGCAGCGTGGCTCTCCGCCTCGTCGCGATGGCCGCCGAACTCGTGGTCATACCAGCCTAGGCCGGCCTTCACGGACGAGGCTGTGCCGTCGAGCGTGAGGCTGCCGGTGACCGCGCAGCGGGGGATGAAATAGTAGAACATGTCTTCGCCGCTCACGCCTTTGACGACGCCATCGTCGCCGTGGCGGACGGGTGCGGTCTGGGGCGTGAAGGTGAGTTCGAAGCCGGCGCGGTGGCGGTCGGAGTAGCCCCTGAGCAGGTAGCTGCCGTCTTCCTGCTTGAGGAGCTGGGTGCCGTCGTAGTCGAGCTCGAGGCGGCTGGTGGAGACGAAGGGATCGGTGGCGAAGAGCTGGTCGGGGTAGGGGACCTTGTCGCGCTCGAGGATCTCGCGGATGGCGCGGCGGAGGCGCTGGTCGCGGGTGCCTTCGCCCCGCTTGAGCTTCTCGAGGCCGAGCCGGGGCGCGTCGCGATCGACGAGGGAGGAGGCGAGGTAGCGCTTGCCGTCGCGGTCGGAGATGGCCCAGGTGACGGAGGCCGCATGCTGGAGCTGCTTGGTGACCTCGTCGCGGCCCTTCACGATGCGGAAGAAGGAGACGAAGAGCGAGACGTCGCGGCCATCAGCGAGCGTGAGCTGGCCGTTGAAGTACCACCACTCCGTGGTCGACGAGGCGTGCGGGAGGTCGTGAAGCGCCAGATCAATCGGGCCAGCTTTGGGCCAGTCGGCCTGCATCGTAGACATGGGCAATCCGAACGGCGGAGCGCAGGGCGCAACGCGTCACCAGGGGGGCACAAACAGCGGGTGGCCGTCGCAAATCCGCTCGACGCCACCTAGCGGTGGGAATACCGTCAGGCGCTGCATAGCGTCAACCAATGCCTTGTCTGTTGCGCCGCATTTTGCGTTTCATTTTGATTCTCTCACCCGGTTGTTTGGATGTGCATGTGTAAACCGATGGAGCACAGCGCGTGAGCCTTCGGGAAACAGATGGGGTGGCTGTCGCGGCCCCCGCACCCATCGGGTTGCCTGCGCGGTCGCGCTGGTTCGGGGCCATCGCGCTCGTCGCGCTGCTGCTGGCCTGCACGAGCCTCACCGTGGGCTACTCGCTCGACGACCACATCCACCGCACCCTGCTGGGCCTCGGCCACCCCATCGCAGGGCTTCACGGCGGCCCGCTCGACCTCTTCGGCTTCGCCTCCGGCAACCCCGCCGATGCACAGCTGCTGATGGACCAGGGCATCTACCCCTGGTGGTCCGACCCCGAGGTGCGGCTTCACTTCCTGAGGCCGTTTGCCTCGCTCACCCACGCGCTGGATGCGCTGCTCTGGCCAGAAAACCCGGTGCTGGCCCATGCTCACAGCCTGCTCTGGTTTGCGGCAAGTCTGACCGCAGCAGCCTTCGCCTTTCGGCAGGTTGCGCCGGCACCGCTCGCGCTGCTCGCCTTTGCGCTGTTTGCGCTCGACGATGCGCGTGGGCCGGCCGTGGGCTGGATCGCCAACCGTGGCGCCTTTGTGGTGGCGACCTTCGGCTTTGTGGCGATGGGGCTGCAGGCCCGATGGCTCGCCCGTGGCGGCAGGCGCGATCGCTGGCTCGCTGTGCTGGCTTTTGCCCTGGCGCTGCTGGCCGGCGAAGCGGCCGTCGCGATCGGCGGCTACCTCTTCGCCCATGCGCTGTTTGGCGACTCATCGGAGCACCGCCGCCGGCTCATCGGGCTCTGGCCCTTCGCAGCGATGGGGCTCATCTGGGCTGCGCTCTACGCGGGCTTCGGCTGGGGTGCATCGGGCTCCGATGTCTACCTCTCGCTCTCGCAGGGGCTGCTCCCCTTTGCCTGCCAGCTGCTGACCAACATCGGGGTGCTGCTGCTGGCGCAGATCGGCCCCTTCTTCTGGTCCGACTTCTGGGCCATGGTGCAGCCGCAGCACCGGCCCTGGTATCTGCTCTTTGTGCTCGTCTGTGCGGCTCCGGTCGCCTGGGCTGCGGTGCGCTGCTGGCGGCGCGAGGCGGCTGTCCGCATCGGTGTCGTGGGGCTGCTCTTGGCGCTGGTCCCGATTGCCGCGACGATGCCGCAAGACCGGCTGCTGGTGAACGCCGGCTGGGGTGGCGCCTTGGCGGTTGCGGTGCTGTTGCGCGAGAGCTGGCTTGCAGGCTGGCGTGAGGCGCTCGCGCCCGCTTGGCGGCGCTGGGCCGCTCGCGCTGTCTTCGTCGCCTTCGGCGTGAGCCACCTGGTGCTCGCGCCGCCGCTGCTGGCGCTCCGCGCCCGTTCCATGACCACCATCGAGGGAGCGATGGCGCGGGCGGAGCGCTCGCTGCCGGCCGGCCCCGGTGTGCGCGACCTGCGTGTCTACTCCCTGCAGACCGCCTTCGATCCGCTGATGGTCTATGTGCCGATGATGCGGGCCTCGCTCGGTCAACCCACCGCGCGGTCGATGCGGTCGCTCTACACTGGTCCGGGCGCGGTGGAGCTGGTGCGCGACGGCGCAAGCTCGCTGCGTCTCCGCGCCGCCGGCGGCTTTCTTCCGACCGAGCCGGAGCGCATGCTCCGCTCGCTGCGCCGTCCCTTCACAGCGGGCGACAAGGTGCTGCTCGACGGCATGACCGCGGAGGTGTTGACCGTGCTCTCCGACGGCCGCCCGCGGGAGGTCCGGTTTGTCTTCGACCAGCGGCTCGAAGACCCGTCGCTGCGCTGGGTCACCTGGTCGGGCACCCGCTTTGTGCCGGTCACACTGCCGCCGATCGGAGGTCGTCTCGAGCTCCCCGCGCAGAACGTTGTCCTCGCCCTCTTCGGCCGGCCCGATGAGCCGCTCCCGGATCAGGAGCTGCTGCCCTAGCCGATGGCGGGATAGCCTGCGGTCTGGCGCTCTCGCGCCGCCAGCGCGCGGGCCAGCGCCATGACGATGAAGGGGATGACGAGGTTGATGAAGAGCGAGACGAAGGCGATCTCGCGGATGCCGAGGAGGGCATGTGTCGTTGGATTTTCTGTGAGATAGGCCGACGCAGCCAAGGCTCCCGCCGACGATCCCACCTGCTGAATCGCCGATTGCGCAGACTGGAACCGGGCCCGCTCCGGCGCCGCCGGGACGCGGCTTGCAAGCGTGTTGAGCGCGATCATCCGGAAGGAGCTCGCCACCATGAACATGGGGAAGATGGCCAGCACCGGCACAGCCGCGATCGGGTGCACGAAGCCGAGGGTGACGATGACCGTGTAGAGCAGCGCGCCGATCCAGGCGATGCGCGGGGCGCCATACTTGTCCACCCACTTCCCGACGAAGAAGAGGGTGATGAAACTTGCCACGCCGCCCACCATGTAGAGCCGGTCGAGCTCTGCGCGCGGGTAGCCGAGGTTGAACTGCACATAGCTGGAGATGTTGGGGATGAGCGCGAAGTTGCCCGCCAGCACGAGCAGCGATCCTGCCAGCGAGATGCGGCTCTCGTAGCGGCTCACAATCTGCACAATCGAGACATGGCGTCCCGTCTTCGCCTCGCCCGTGAGGTGGGCCGTCATGGGTTTCATGCGGCTCAGCGCGATGGTGGTCACGATCACGCCGAGGCCTGCGACGAAGAAGAAGGGAGCGCGCCAGCCGAGGTGCGAGGCGATGGAGAGGCTGAAGGGGACGCCGGCGATGGAGGCCACGGCGAAGGAGCTCGCCACCCGCCCCATGGCCTTGCCGCGGCGCGATACGGGGATGGCGTCGGAGACGATGGAGATGGAGAGTGCGGTGGCCGGGCCACCGAAGGCGCCGGCGATGACGCGGGCGCCGATGAGCGAGTGGAGGTCCCATGCAAAGCCGCCTGCCGCTGTGCCGACGACCAGGCCGAGCATGGCGACGGCAAGGGCCTTCCGGCGGTCGAAGCGATCAAGAAAGGTGGCGGCCGCAAAGCCCGAGAGCGCTGCCGAGATGCCGTAGGAGGCGGCGATCTGGCCGAGGTGGCTGCTGGGGATGTTGAGCGCCTTCGCGAAGTCGGGCCCAAGGGGCATTACCATCATGAAGTCGAGGATGTTCACGAACTGAACGGCGCCGACGATGATGAGCAACCACTGCTCGGCCCGCGTGAAGATGGTATTGTCGCTGGGGGCGCCGACGTTCTGGCTCATGATGATGCTCCGGAGGCAACCAGACGGTTGACGGCCTGCTCCCTCGCACAATCCGATTGAGGATGCGAGTGCGATCGTGCGC
>CAIWGR010000284.1 GCA_903912275.1 uncultured delta proteobacterium | reverse complement strand
GGAACCAGGAGCCCAACCACCCACCTGTCGCGTTGGGAAAGATTCAGCGTTTGCGGGACTTGCACTACCAAAGCAAGAGTAACCTGTTTTGCCGTCTGCACCCTCGGCTGCATCCACAATGCCGGCCTGACCGGCATCGACCAGGTAGAGCACGGCGTGATGGACCAGCGGCACGTTGCCCGCCCGGACATTGAAGCCGGTGATGAACTTGTCGGTGTCGTAGGGCCAGGGGAGCGTGAAGCAGCGGTAGTGGTCGGGTCGCTCTGTCGGCGTGAAGGCGCTCGCCATCGTGAGGGTCAGGTTGGGGTTCTCAAGCAGGCCGAAGTCGACATCGAGCGCGGAGCCCTCCGCCGCGGGGGCGCCGACGGGGGCGCCGGCAGCAGCCCAGGCCGAGATAGAGGCGATCTGCTCGTTGGTGAGGCTGATGTCGTAGAGGTAGGGGCGCACGGCGGGAGCTGCGGGATAGGGAGGCATCACCCGCGAGGCGGTGGCGGTCGCGATCGCGCCTGCCCGCGCAGTTACCTGCGCCTCTGTGATCAACGGGAAGGGGCCGCTGCCACCCTCCACATGGCAGGCGATGCAGTGGGCATCGACGATGGGCTTGATCGCAGCGTAGTAGGTAGGGCCGGAGCCCTCGCCGCTGTCGGCGGCCGGAAGGTCGGCCGAGTCGGAGCTGCACGCTCCAAGAAGGAGCAGCGCGAGCGCAGCGAAAGAACGAGAGAGCATGGACAGACGCGACACGGCAGGCTCCACAGCGAGACTGACCGAAGGTATCCGATGCGGGCCCATGGAGGCAACCTCGAAACGAAACGGCGCCTCCGAGGTCGGGCCCATGCGTGAGCGGTGATGGCACAGTATGATGGGCCTGTGCGGCGTGAATTGTCGCACAGCGAATTGCCTGCATTCGCGGCCATCGCCCACTTGCACAACGACGCGTGATCGCTGACAATGAAGGGTGTCCGCTACCTCGCATGGGTGCTCAATGAGCCTTCGGTCTTTTGCCTCTCTCCGCCAGCTCCGTAGCGCCCTTCTCCCGCTTGTGGCGCTGCTGCTCGGCCTTGCGGCCTGCGCAGGCGATCCCGGCAGCGGGAGCATCACAGACGACAGCCGCACGCGGCCGGATGCCGGCGATACCGGCACCACGGACACCTTCACGCCGCCGACGAGCCAGACCCGGCTCGAGTTTGTCAGTTCGCAGAATGTCTACATGCCCTTTGCGGGCACAGCCGAACTCTCGGTCCGCTATGTCGACTTCAACGACCAGCCCATCGCAGATGCCACCCTGAACTTCGACATCGATGAGGCCTTCGCCGCCGATACCCGCCTCCGCACCCAGACCACGCGGACCGATGCAGAGGGCATCGCCAGCGTCGGCATCGTCGCCGGCGCCATTCCCGCTGAGTTCGATGTGACGGTAACCGTCCGCGGCAACGACGTGCTCCCCGCGGTCTTCCAGGTCACCGTTCGCCCCAAAGACATCTCCGACTACTTCATCCAGATCGTCAACGCCTCGCCGCTCCGCCTTCAGAAGGCCGAGACCTTTGTCTTCAACGAGGCCATCACCTGCGCCGAGCTCCCCACGGACCCCAACCTCATCGTGGGCGCGCTCCAGAGCTTCGACATCTACCCCGACGCCAGCGGCATCTTCGACCAGTACCCCCTCGAGGTCGACCTCCTCGACATGCCGCTCCGGACCATTGTCGCCATCGGCTACAAAGAGGATCAGCCCGTCGCCGTCGGCTGCGTCGACACCCTCCCCGTCGACCTTGAGCCCGGCTCCGCCATCACCGTTGAGGTGGTGCTCAACCCGCTCTACCCCTCCGTCGCCGGCGTCTACCGTGTCACCAACGAGTTCGACGTCTTCGAGTTCCTGCCGCCTGGCGTGCAGACCATCGTCCGCACCGTGGGTGACTTCCTCACCGACCCCGGCCAGACCCTCCTCGACCTCCTCGCGACGCCGCCCACGTGCGACCCGCTCGGCTGCCCGCTCGCTGGCCTTCCGAGCTTTGTGACGGCCTCGCTACCCGGTGTCATCAACGGCCTCATCGAGGCCTTCGCACCCGCGCAGGTCCAGCAGATCTTCTCGGTCGGCGGCGACATCTACGCCACGCTCTCCCATTTCAAGCTGGCCGGCGACCTCTCCATCTTCGACGAGCCCGATGTCAGCGGCCGCCTCGGCACCTGCAACGAGATGGTGCTGAACGAGATCATCGTCACCTTCGACAGCTTTGAGACGCCCCCCTTCAACCTCGAGAGCTACGGCTACCAGGCAGCCTACGGCACCTGGACGGGCTCCGTGCAGGCCTCGGAGAGCGCGGGCGTTGGCTACTACCTGAACGTCGAGAGTTTCGGCCTCACGCTTAACTACGGCCAGATTATCGTCTTCATCCTCGAGCAGGTGGTCTTCCCCGAGGTCCTCGGACCCGACATCCGCAGCCTGGAGGACTTCGTCGCCTCGGTCATCAACTGCAACCAGATCGCCATCGATGTCGGCTGGGCGCCCATCGAGGGCATCTGCGACGGATTCCGAGACGCGCTGGCCGCCTTTGTGCGCGACTTCCTCATCAGCCAGACCGCCAGCCTCGACTCGCTCTTCCAGCTCGCCACGCCCGTCGAGGGAACCGCGCAGCCGGCCGATGTGGAGCTCCTCTCGGGCGTGACCTGGGGCCCCTGCCAGCTGCAGCTCTCCGACCGCGACTTCACGGCCGAGTCCATCGGCGGTATCGGCGCAGACCGC
>CAIWGR010000283.1 GCA_903912275.1 uncultured delta proteobacterium | reverse complement strand
TCGCCGGCCACGCGTTGCAGCACCGCGACCGTAAACTCGGCGGACTCGCCTCCTGGGATTCGTTCATGATCCTCTGGGGCAACGCCTGGCCGATCCTCATGGTCATGCTGCTCTTCACCGGAGAAGGACGCTTCATGATCGCGGCCGCGGGCTTCTCGGTCGTCGCGGTCTTCCTCGCCATCTGCCATCTCCTCAAGCACACGCACGTCCAGGACGCCGCCCGCCGCGGACGTCGCGAACTCGACGGGGCGAAGCTACTCGACGGTCATCCGGACGAGGAAGTCGACGCCGCCTTCCTGGCCGCGCGCTTGGACCACATGGCCCTGCCCTATTCGAAAACGTGGCTGCGGCTGCTATTTTCCTGAGCGAAAGACCTTACTCTTTTAGACTTCTCCTCACAGAGACGGGAGCCAAAATACAAAACGATGATTCGTCGGTCACTCGGCCTCCTGCTTATATTGCTTATCGCTGGAGCATTGCTCTCCCTACTACTGACCGATGCTCACCTCACACCAGAGATGAGCAGCGCCAGTAGCCCCGCAAATGGTACCGCACCACAGCTGACAAAGCCTCCCCGCAGCGCCAACGCCCTGAGACTTGATGAACGGAAAAACGTCGTCCCCGTCCTGGACGATAAGGTTCTCATCAGGCTACAGCCTTCGGAGTATCAGTTAGACCTCAGCTTCAAGGAATGGATAGCTGGAATCAATGGCGTGCGTTGGGATATAGCTTGGCGAAGTTCAGAGACCTATGACGAGGCGAGGCACAAAGTAGCGGCCTCCTTCAACGCCGCCATGCAGACGGAAAGATATCGGGCCTTACGGGCTCAGGAGGAGAACCTGACTCGCGAATACCCCACCGCCGCCCCCGACCGCAAGGCGGTCATCATGGAAGACCTCATCAAAAGCCGAGCGGAAAGTGTGATCATCTTAGAAAAGTACCTCGATGCGCCCTTGCCCTTCCGCCTTTCCCCGTTGTCGCCGGATGAATTAGAAATCGCTGCCCGCGGAAGACCTGAACCGAGGTTCCTCCGCTAGCAGGACGATAAACGGCCTTGTGCAGAAACCCCGGAGGCCTCGACGGTCATCCGGACGAGGAAGTCGACGCCGCCTTCCTGGCCGCGCGGATGGACCACATGGCCCTGCCCGATTCGAAAATGTGGCTGCGGCTGCTGTTTTCCTGAGCAGGACGGCTACAGGCCCCCGATGGCGAGCCTAATGCCTGCCCTGCGGGTAAGTTCTGCCTTCCGACCGACCGGGGCCGGGACAACATTCTTATCATAATAAGACCGGGCCAACGACGGTCTCTTCGAACCCATGTTCTCGAAACCCAGCCGCCTTCTGACCCTCCTCCTGATGCTCCCGACCTGGGGCTTCGCCCATGCGGTGCTGATTTTCCGAGTGCTCCCGCTCGACCCCAAGGGTGGCGCGCTGGTGCCGGATCAGATGCTGCCGTTCGTCTTCCTATTCACTCTGGCCGGAGGCTGCGCCTTACTCGCCTCTTACGTCACCGCGCGCCGTGCC
>CAIWGR010000282.1 GCA_903912275.1 uncultured delta proteobacterium | reverse complement strand
CGTCTCCAATCTTGAGCCCTTGGCGTTGCGGAGCCTACCATCCGATGAGGCGGGATTTGCCGAGCTCCTGCGAGCGGCGAGCCGTGCCGCCAGTCTCCGCGCGCCCGAGGCGGTTCAGCGCATCGAGTTCGCTCGTCAGCACTTCTCCTGGGACGCAGTCGCGGCGCGCTACGTCGAGCTCTACGAGAGGCTCTGCAGGTCGGGAGAGGAGACAGCGTCCGCGGTGCCCGAATCCGATTGAGGGGCATCGAAGCGGGAGCTGTTCTTGGAGTGGAGTCCATAACGCTGCAGCCCGGTCGCGCACATGATGCCGTAGGCGGCCCGGAAGTAGCGGTTGGTCTTCTGGCGTGCCACCACCTCCTTGGGGCCGAAGGTGCGGAGGACCGCCTCGTCCGGGTCGCCCGTGCGGTTGAAGACCCGCAAGACCATCGGCCAAGCCGCCGCCTCGGACAGCCGGTCTGTGATGCGTGCCTGTGGCCTGACCTCGAGGAAGAGCGGAGGCGTGAGCCGCTCGACCTCGTCCGGCGGCTCCTCGGGCGGCTCGCTGAGGAGCGCTGTCACCCAAGCGGCGCCGGCCGGAGCGGCAACAATGCCGGCGCCAAGCCGCCGCACGAGCCAGCGGCGGTTGAGCCACCGAAAGGAAGAGAACCGCTCGAGTTCTGGCTGCATCGCGGTTGGGCAGAGCTTCCACATCAGGCGTGTGGCCAGCGCCGCAAGCCAGATGCCCCAAGATGCGAGCAGCCCGCGCTGTCCATCCACCGTTGCGACCGCGGGCACAAACTCCTCCGAGAGGGCGCCGGCCGAACCAAGCAGGGTGTGCAGTGGGGCCGTGATCAGCGTGCCGAAGTCGATGAGCAGACCGCCCCGTTCGTGCAGCAGCGTGAGGCCTGCCTGGCGGGCGGTCATCCCCGACGGGAGCCGGTCGTGGTGCTCGATCGTGACCCGGCTCCGGCGCCGCACTGCCCGGAAGTGGGGCGAGGTCTCGGGGGTCTCGCCAAAGAGGTGGAGCTGCACCTCGAAGTCGGGTGCATTGACGAGCAGGCTCTCGATGGCCAGCCGCGCGTAGAAGGGAAAGTCCTCACGGTTCCAGACGAACAGCGCACGATGGGGCAGCGACGCGTCTGTAGGCTGGTTCTGCCGGAGGGGCTCTGCCATGAAGGTTGGCTCCCGTGCCGGCGCGATAGCCGGTCTCGGCCCTTGCCTTAGAGGCGGTAGGTCAACTGCGCCACAAAGGAGTTGTCATCCACCTCGCGGCTGGCCGGGAGTGTGAAAGGCTCTTCGGGGTTCGCGACCGACTTGTCCCAGTCCTCAAGCTCGGTGCGGCGCACATAGTTGAGCTGGAGCTTGAAGTCGTGGCCGGCGAAGTAGACGTTGGCGCCCGCCGTCATGACCGACCGAGCCTGCGTGCCATCGGGGCGGGCGTAGCCGCTGCCGGGCGCTTGGGCCCGGATCTCGGCAGACTTGGCCGCATCGGTCGCAGCCTTGGGGTCGAACCACTCGTAGCGGGCGGCGAGCTCGAGATGTTCGTTCGTCCACCTGCCCGGCACAAAGGCGCCTGCTGCGACGGCCCAGCCCAGCCCCGAATAGTCGAGGTCGACATCGGCAGTGAAACTGCGCTCTAGGTAGAGAGACTCGGCGAGCAGCGACATGCCGCCATAGAGCACATTGAGGTCGGCACCTGCCCGGATCTGCTCGTAATCCTCGTTCGCATTGATCTCGGTGGTCGCGCCGAGCCCGAGCGCCGCGTGGAGCTGGTTGCGCTCCCCGATGGGGCGGAGGTCTCCTTCGTAGAGCTTCTTGAGCTTGCCCGTGGGCTGCAGCACGAGCCGGGCGGTGTAGAGGAACTCCTCATCGATGTTGTTGATGGTGGAGCGCTCGGCCTCCTTGTCGCCGTTGAAGGCGCCAACCTCGAGCGAGGCAAACTCGGCGATGCCGCCGAGGTCGAGCGTCTGCTTGAGCGCGACGCCGAGCTGGCGGCCTGTGGCGAGGGTGGACTGGTCGGTGCGGACGACAAACTGGGAGCGGCTCTCGGAGACAAGGCCGCCGCGGCTGTAGGGCACCTTCATGCGGCCGACGCGGAGGCCGGTGTGCGGGGCGAGTTCGAAGCCGAGATCCATCTCGACGAGCTCAACATTCGGTGCCGTCGCGATCTCGAGGTTGAGCTTGCCGCGGCCGGGGTTTTCACCCTCGAAGACGAGCCGCACATGCTGCAGGCCGAAGCCGTCGGGGATGATGGAGCGCGTGCAGGTGGGCTTGCCGGGAGCCG
>CAIWGR010000281.1 GCA_903912275.1 uncultured delta proteobacterium | reverse complement strand
GCCAACCTGCTCTTCGACATCAAGGGGATTGGCGAATACTCGGTAGAGATTGCCGGTGGCTCGGTGACGACCGCGAAGGGCAAGGTGGGGACTCCGACCTGCGTGATCAACTTCGCGTCGGGCGATACCTTCATCGACATCGTGATGGGGAAGGAGAAGGCAGAGAAGGCCTTCATGGCGGGTAAGATCAAGGCGTCGAACATGGGCGACCTGATGCGCTACGCGACCTCGTTCGACATGACGAAGGGAGCGAAGGAGATTGCGGCGCGGATTGCGGCTCCGGCTGCGCCTGCCGCGCCCGCTGCGGCTCCGGCTGCTGCGCCTGTGGCGCCCCGCTCGCCCGTCGGCCTGCGTTACCGGGAGCCCGCGGAGTTTGCCCGCGCTGCAGACATCGAGGCCTATGCCAAGGCCACGCGCGACAGCAACCCGCGCTACGCTGAAGGTGCCGAGCAGATTGCGCCGCCGCTCTTTGCGGTCCGCGCGGTGCACAAGATGGCGCAGGGTGCGGTCATGGACCGGAGCCTCGACCTCGACCTGGGCCGGTTGGTCCATGGCGAGCAGGAGATGACCTTCCACCAGGTGCTCCGTCCGTGGGATCTGATGACCCCGCGCGGCCAGCTGCTGAAGGTGGAGGAGAAGGCCTCGGGCAAGGTCATCGACCTGGGGCAGACCATCTTCGTCGACGGCGCTCCTGCGGTGGAGATTGTGAGCCGCTACTTCATCCGTGGCAGCAAGTCGGGTGGCAGCAGCGAGCCTGTGGCAGAGCCGGAGCGCGGCGCGCCGCTCTTCACCTCGACGGCCACGCTCGAGCCCGGCCAGACGGTGGATTACGCCGCCGCCTCGCGCGACGACAACCCCATCCACACCGACGAGAGCATCGCCATGGCGGTGGGCTTCCCGTCGGTCATCGGCCACGGCCTGCTGACCATGGCCTTCGTGCAGCGGGGGGTCATCGACAACCTGCTTGCGGGCGAGGCTGCCAACCTCAAGCGGCTCAAGGTGCGCTTCTCCAAGCCGGTGCTGCCGGGCGACGAGATCACCACCCGCGGCTGGCTCAAGAGCGAGGCCAACGGTCGGCGCATCATTGAGATTGAGTCGGTGAACCAGCGTGGCGAGAAGGTCATCACGAACGGCGAGGCCGAGCTGGCCTAGGTCGGTTCGCGTTGTCGCTTCATGCGAGGGTCGGGGTTCCGGCCCTCGCCTCGTTTTTGGCTCAGGCGAAGCGGCTCAGGCCGTCCAGTCGCGGGGCTGCAGGGCGGCCACCATGCGGGCCTCGTCGGAGCCGGGCGCGGGGTGGTGGTCGTAGGCCCAGGAGGCGTTGGCGGGCATCGACATGAGGATGGACTCGATGCGGCCGCCGGTGCGGAGGCCGAACTGGGTGCCGCGGTCGTTGACCAGGTTGAACTCCACGTAGCGGCCTCGTCGGAGGAGTTGCCACTGGCGGTGGTGGGGCTCGAAGGGGGTGTTGTCGCGCCGACGAGCGATGGGGAGGTAGGCGGGGATGAAGGCCTGGCTGGCGTCGCGGAGGAAGGCGAAGCTCTCCTCGGGCTGGGTCATCATGTGGTCGAAGAAGATGCCGCCGACGCCGCGCATTTCGCCGCGGTGGGGGATGGTGAAGTAGCGGTCGCACTCCTCCTTCATGGCGGTGTGGTTGGCGACCCCGGGGTGGGCGTCACAGACCGTCTTGAGGGTGGTGTGGAAGTGGCGGGCGTCTTCTTCGAAGAGGTAGTTGGGGGTGAGGTCGGCGCCGCCGCCGAACCAGCCTGTGCTGCCCCGCTCCATGCGCCGGTAGTTCATGTGGACGGTGGGTGCGAAGGGGTTGTGGGGGTGGAGGACGAGCGAGACGCCGACCGCGCGGAATTGGTGGCCGTCGCCCGGCATGTGGGTGGGGGCGACGCTACCGAAGCGGCCCTCGACGACCGAGAGGTTGACGCCGCCGCGCTCGAAGAAGCGGCCGTTCTCGATGACCCGGGTGCGACCCCAGCCGCGGAGGATGGGCGCGGCGGGGTTGGAGGCGTCGCCTTCGCCGCCCTCCTCGCGCTCCCAGTCGTCGCGCCGGAAGCTGGCGCCGCCCTCGAGCTCCTCCACCGCAGCGAGGATGCTCTCCTGCAGGGCGATCATGTGGTCGGTGGCGCGGTCGAAGAGCGACGGAGAAGACATGGCGGCGGCTCCCTTGCGGTGGTGGTGCGGGCGTTAGCAGCGGCCGTGACGCGGCGCACCTTTCCAATCTGGCGGGGTGGTTCTAGAGGACAGGCGGCGACGGGAGGCACCGGTTGCTACGAGCGAGGTGAGATGATGCGAGCGATTCCCTGTCGAGTGCTGGCTCTGTTCGTTGTGACGGGTCTTGCGGGCTGCCAGAGCGAGCTCCCTGTGCGGAACACCGGCGGCTCGTCGGGCG
>CAIWGR010000280.1 GCA_903912275.1 uncultured delta proteobacterium | reverse complement strand
GCTGCTCGCTGCGCAGCGAGACGAGGCCCAGTCCGACCTCCGCTTTGTGGCAACGCGGTCGGCGCAGCTGGGCGTGGAATACTTCAAGCAGTCCGACCTGCGGAGCGCAGTGGACCAGCTCGAAGAGGCGCAGTCGCTGCTCGAGCGCACGGGGCTCTTCTGGACCGACCCGACGCTCGCCGTCACCGTATGGCGCACGCTGGCGCTGGCGGAGCTGGAGCTGGCGCATGGGCCCGAGCAGAAGGAGGAGGGGCGCACCCTGCACGAGGCCAAGGCGACGGCCGCCTTCAAGGAGCTCATCCGCTGGGCGCCGGGCGAGCGGTTCTCGCGCGAGGACTACCCTGCGGAGGTGGTCGCCAGCTTTGAGCGGGCCTATCTGGAGCACCTGCTCAGCTTGGGCAGCGACCTGCGGGTGCGGGCGGTAGAGGCCAAGCGGCTGGCCACGCAGCTCGGCGTGGAGGAGCTGGTCTTTGCCTTCGCCATCTCGTCCGGCGACCAGACGGTGGTGGGGCTGCAGTTCTTCGATGCGACGAGCCAGCAGTTTGTGGTGGACCAGACCACGCGGGTGGCGCCGGCCGATGCCGCCGACACCTACGCGATGATGCTGAGCGATGCGCTGGCCTGCCAGCCGCCCCGCTTTCTTCCGCCCGACCCTGCAGGCCTCGACACGGGCCACACCTACACCTCTGCCGGCTACCACGGCGGCTACTTCCTCGACACGCCAACCCGCTCCCCCTTCTACACGCAGGGCGCCTCGGTGCAGGTGAGCCACATGCTGTCGGAGAATGCGGGCCTCTACGCGGGCGGCCGCTTCGTCTTCGGCCGGCGAGACACCGACGGCGACCTGCTCGACCGAGTCGACATGGCCCGCACCGACTTCGGCGCCACCTTCGCCATCCGTAATCGGCGCTTCCGTCTGTACGGCAACGTGGGGGTCGATGTGGCCTTTGTAGGCGCGGTCACCGCGACCGAAGACTTCTGGTGCAAGGTCACAGGCGGCGAGGTGCGGACCATCGACGCAGGCCGCGCCTGCCGCGAAGCCAACATCACCAAGACGGCAGCGCAGGTGCAGGCGGGCGTCGGCTGGACCATCGGTGGTCAGGTGCTGCTCGGCGGTCCCTTCTGGGCCTCGCTCGACGCCAACACCGTCATCTACATGCTCCCCTTTGGCGAGCGGCCCTTCGATATCCCCATGGGCGGCTCGCTGCAGCTCGGCTACCGCTTCTAGCCGAGCTCGAAGGTGGTCACGCCGTAGACCCAGTCGAGGCGGAGCTGCGGGGCCTCGCCGGTATACATGCGGGCAGTGGCGAAGACCTCGCGGAGGCCGTGGCGGGCGACCAGCGCGCGGGCCTCCTCGTTGGGTTCGGCGATGTCGAGGTAGAAGCTGTCGCCTGCCGGGATGCTGCCCGTGAGGCCGTCGTAGAGGGCCGAGGCGGTCGCGGGCGACTGTGCGAAGAGCGGGCCGACCTTCCAGCCCGAGCCGCAGCGGCGAATGAGGCCAAAGCCGTCGAGGGCGCCGCCGGTGCGGTGGACCAGCGCGGTGGCGTCGGGCTGGGTGAGGAAGGCGCGGAGGAAGCGCTCGCGCGGGGCCGGGAAGCAGGCCGCGTCGAGGGCGAGGAGCTCCGGCCAGTCGCGGTCGTGGAGCGGAGCGAGGCCGGGTGCGCGGGGCGCCGCTACCGCGGTGCCCTCGAAGCGGGCGTTGCGGTAGGCGAAGCGGCGGCCGATCTGCTCGTAGACGGCCACATTCTCGAGCACGCCGTCGCCGCCCTGGAGCCGACCCGCGAGCCGGACGCGACCGGCCTCGTGGAGGGCCATGCCGTAGCCGCCGCCGCGATGGTCGGCTCGCACGATGTAGCAGCCAAAAAAGCCGAAGCTGTCGCCGTAGGCCACGGCGCTCAGGCAGGCGATCAGTTCACCGTCGAGCAGCCCCACGAGGAAGCCCTCGGGGTCGGCGGCATGGAAGGTGGCGGCGTCGTGCAGGCCGGGGTTCCAGCCGGCGTCGCGCATCCAGGCAATGGCGATGCGGTCGACCTCTTCCACCGTCATGTGCCGGATGCGGAAGCGGCCCGAGGCGAGGTCTCGGGCAGCTGCACTGGCAGGGTCGAGCTGCTTCATCGCGTCCCGCTAGTTGAGCTCGCCCGCCGCCTCGAGCTCGAGGTCGGGGACCAACGCGTGGGGGAGCGCCGTCTCGCCCGACATCGCGGCCACAATCTCGGCTTCGGAGGCCAGCCAGTCGCCGGCAAAGCGGCCGTCGAGCAGGTGGGTCAGCTGCACATTGCCGAGCGCGGCAATGATGTTGCCCTTCACCTTGGGGTTGTCGGCCTGGAGCCGGTTCACCAGCTGCTTCATCCGGGCGCGGTGGAGGTTCTCCTGGCTGCCGCAGAGGTTGCAGGGGATGATGGGGAAGCCCTGCTCGATGGCATACTGCGCAATCTCCTCTTCGGCGGCGAGGAGGAGCGGCCGGATGACCACATTGCGGCCGTCATCGGAGCGGAGCTTGGGCGGCATGGCGGCCAGCTTGCCGGCATAGAAGAGGTTGAGGAGCAGGGTCTGCGCGACGTCGTCGCGGTGGTGGCCGAGCGCCATCTTGGTGCAGCCGAGCTCTTGGGCTGCGTTGTAGAGGATGCCGCGGCGCAGGCGGGAGCAGAGGGAGCAGTAGGTCTTGCCCTCCGGCACCTTCTCCAGGACCACCTTGTAGGTGTCGACGGCGAGCATCTTGTAGTCGTACTTCTCGCGCTCGAGGTAGTCGACGATGGACTGCTGCGGAAAGCCGGGGTGGCCCTGGTCGAGGTTCACCGCAACCATGGTGAAGGCGAAGGGGACCTTCTGCTGCATGAGCCGCAGGAGGTGGAGCATGACCCAGGAGTCTTTGCCGCCGGAGAGGCAGACCATGACATGGTCGCCGGGTTCAACCAGGGCATACCGCTTGTTGGCGGTCATGAGGTGGCTGAGGAGTCTGGATTCGAGGTTGGCCATCGGCGGCTTGGGGTGGGCGGCTGCGCCCGTTAGAATGCGGTGTTGTTAACGCGCACATCGGGGTTGCCTGCGGCGTTGAGGACGGGAACGACGAGGCAGTCGACGGCGCCTGTGGCCTCGTCGACGAGCATCTGGACATCGGCGACGCGCCAGCTGCTGCCCTGGCAGGCGGCGCCGGCCTGGGTGAGGCGGACGGCATCGGAACCGCCACCGAGCAGCGACTTGAGCTGACCGCCGCAGAAGATGCTCACCTGCGGCGCGGTGGGCTGGCTACCGGCAAACATGTGGGCCATGATGCGGAAAGTGTCGCCGTTGGCGGGATGATCGAGGTTGATGTTCTCGGGGTTGTTTCCCCGCACATTGTTGATGTCGAGGCGGGGGTTGTAGCAGGTGTCGCCCACGCCGGCGCCGCAGGCCGCGGCGTCGGAGGGGGCATACCCCCAGGTCACGCCCGAGAGGTTGGTGACGCGGCAGTTGTCGAAGTAGCAGTCATCGGCGGCGGTACAGAATGCGCCAGTGGTGCCGGGCTTGTGGAGGTGGAGGTCCATGTCGACAGAGCCGAGGCTGTCCCAGGCCATCTCCACGCGGAGGCCGGGGCCCCGGGCGCGGACGGTCCAGGTGCAGCTCTGGACGCCATCGCCGTCGGTCACATCGAGGTGCATGCGGTAGTCGCCCGAGACGTCGAGGTAGACCGAGGTGAGCGATGCCGCAGGGTCGGCGGGCGTCTCTGTCGCGCTGTTGGCGGGGGGCTCGACGGTCCAGTTCCAGGCGATGGCGTTGGCGAGATTGGGGTAGAGCGCCGTGCCGTCAAGGGTGTAGTCCGTGAGCGGGCTGGCGGTGTCGAGCGTGGGGCAGCGGAGGGCGGGGGTGCAGCCCTCGATGTCGTCGGTGCAGCTGTTGCAGTCGTTGTCTTTGCCGTCGCAAATCTCAGGCGAGGCGACGATGGCGCCCTGGCAGGGTCCCCAGTGCGGCGCGGAGCGGTCGATGCAGCGCTGCAGGCCATCGGTACAGCCGCCAACGCCGCGGGTTGCGGGTGCGCCGGCGAAGCAGCGCTGGACCTCGCCGTAGGCGCAGGCGCAGCCCTCGTCGGTGGCGCCGTCTTCGTTGTTGTCCTGACCGTCGTTGCAGACTTCGGTGGCCTCCCAGCCGGGCTCGGTCGCGGCGGTGCAGATCCAGCCGGGCACGTCGCCCGGCAGGCAGCCGCGCCTGATATCGCAACTCTCCACGCCGTTGAGCGGGTCGCCGTCGTCGCAGATCTCGTTGCGAGGGCGGTGGAAGGGGAAGGTCTGGCTGCAGACAGACTCGGTGCAGCCCACGCCGTCATCGGCGGGCACATCGGTGAGGCTGGGGAGCTCCTGGAGGATGCCCTCGACGCAGACCTTGGCACGGCAATCGCCGGGCGTCGCGTCTCCTACCTCCGGAGAGACAAAGGTGGTGATGCAGGTGCCGGCGTCGCAGCGCTCTGCGGTGCAGAGGTTGCGGTCGTCGCAGTCGGCGTCGGTGGCGCAGATGAGGATGCAGTGCTGGTCGACGCAATCGTGGCGGGGCGCGCAGTCTGTGGCGGTGAGACACTGGACGATCGTGGGGCCGGAGCCCTCTCCGCTTCCGTCTCCGCTGCCGTCGGAGGTATCGGCCGTGGTGTCGGCGCTTCCCGAGGTGTCGGCCGTGGTGTCGGCGCTGCCCTCATCGGTCACATCGGCCACGGGCGCGACAGGGTCGCGCTGCGCGCAGGCGGCGAGGAGGAGGAGCAGTGCGGCAGCGGCTTTGGCGGTGGTTGCCTTCATGACGGTTCCTCGCTTTGGCCGCGCGACAGGGCGCTGCCCGAACACAAGAGCGCCGCGGGCTCTGCCACAGGCAGGCAGGCCGCGGCGTTGGAGAGGGGATACTAGTAGGTGGCGTCGCCCTGGCGCACATCGTAGCCGCCGCTGCGGCCCAGAAGGGGCTCGACGACGCAGTCGGTGACGCCAGTCTCGGGGTCGACGAGCATGCGGACATCGGCAACGCGCCAGGTCTCGCCGCCGCAGCTGCCGCCGGAGCGGGTGAGGCCGACGAGGTCGGGTGCCTCACCGAAGACGGCCTTGAGGCGGCCGCCGCAGTAGATGGTCACCACGGGGTTGGTGCGAGCGGCGCCGCCGAACATGTGCGACATGACCCGGAAGGAGTCGCCATTGTTCGGTTTGTCGACGTTGATGTTCTCGGGGTCGAAACCGACGAT
>CAIWGR010000279.1 GCA_903912275.1 uncultured delta proteobacterium | reverse complement strand
TTCGCTGGCGCCCCGCGCCGTCGCGGCCCGGCATACCGCCTCGCTCTCCGCCTCGTTCGCCGTCGAAAAGGCCAGCATGAACCAGCCCTGCTCGGGGAGGCGCAATCCTGGCTCGCGCGGTGAACCTGCTTCGATCGATTCGACCATGAGCAGCCCGTCGCCCAGGCGGAGCCAGATGGAGCGGAGCGTTCCATCGTCGCGCCGGTGCTCCCGCACCTGCTCGAGCCCAAAGACCGAGGCGTAGAAGCCGGCCAATGCCACCACGTCGGTGGCGCCGAGCGCGAGGTGGTGGAGCTGCATCAGCCCAGACGGGCGAGCATCGCCGAACGGCTCGCCAGCTTGATGCGCGGCCGCCCCGCAGCGGCCCCATCCTCAAGCTCCGCCGCGTCGAGCCGCTTCCAGTCTTCGAAGGTCACGACCCGCACGCCGCGGCCTGCGAGCAGAGCGTCGATATCGCCCGTCGCTGCCGGCGCCGGCGTGGCTGCCGCATCTGCAAGCAGGGCCTCCGCAGACTCAACAGCGCAGGGCTTGTTGGTACCGATGACACCACTCGGCCCCCGCTTGATCCAGCCTGCGACATACTCGCGCCCCGAAGCGGGCCGTTCGTCTGCGCCCTGCGTGATACGGCCGCCCTCGTTGGGGATGACGCCGTTGCGGCCATCGAAGGGCAGCCCCTCAAGCGGCGTCCCCTTGTAGCCGACGGAGCGGAAGAGGAGCCCCGCCTCGAGCTCGGAGTGGTTGCCCGTGCCGCGCGCCGAGACATCGCCGGACCCGTTGGGCGTGAGGGCGTTCTGCTCGACGCGCACGCCCGTGAGCCGGCCCTCTTGGCCCAGCAGCGCCGTAGGCGAGAGGCAGAAGCGGAAGTGGACGCGCCGCTGCTCGCCCTCGGCCGTCCGACCAATGAAGGAGCGGAGTGTCTCGATGTTGCGGCCGGTCGTCTTGTCGGCGTCGGCCTGCGCCTGGCTCACCTCATCGAGCTCGAGCTCAGCCGCAATGACCTGCGGGACGGCACTGCCGAGTTCACCGAACTCCTTGACCTCGGGGTTGGTGAACTTGGCCTGCGCGGGGCCGCGGCGGGCGAGAATGTAGATGTCGCGGATGCGGCTCTGACGGAGCGCATCCAGGGCGTGGGCGGCGATGTCGGTGCCGTGAAGCTCGTCCGGCGTCTTGGCGAGGATGCGCGCCACATCCATGGCCACATTGCCGACGCCGACGATGACCACCGCGCTGCAGCTCAGGTCGAAGGTCCGGTCAGCGAAGTCGGGGTGGCCGTTGTACCAGGCGACGAACTCGGTGGCGGAGAAGGAGCCGTCGAGCTCCTCGCCCTCCACGCCGAGCTTGCGGTCCGACTGTGCGCCGACGGTGTAGAGCACGCGGTCGTAGCAGCTGAGTAGCTCGTCGCGGCTCACATCGCGGCCCACAGTCACGTTGCCGAGGAAGCGGAAGCGGGGGTCGGCGGCGGTCTTCTCGAAGGTGCGGGTGACGCTCTTGATCTTGGCGTGGTCGGGCGCAACGCCGAAGCGGACGAGGCCGAAGGGTGTGGGGAGAGCGTCGAAGAGATCAACGGTCACCGGGGTGGCCGACTGGCCGAGCAGCGAGGCGGCCGCGAAGAAGCCGGCGGGGCCTGCGCCGATGATGGCAATGCGGAGAGGAGGGGCGGTAGTCTCAGACATCGGGATGCAACTCACAGAGGGTCAAAGTCTCGGTCCGCCGATTAGCCCAGCCGCCCCGTTCTCCGCAATCCGAACCTCGCCGCACAGCGCCTTCCGCGTGAAGATTTGCGCGACCCTCCGCAGCCCGTTAGTCGGCCCCACCATGAGAAGACGCACCCCTGAACTGAACCGCATGAGATTCCTCGCCACCGCCGTCCGCGGCACCGAGAGAATCCTCATGGAAGAACTCATCGAACTCGGCTTCGAGGCTCCGACCATGGTGCCCGGCGGCGTGGTCTTTACGGGCACCATCGCAGACGGCATGCGCTCCTGCCTCTGGCTCCGCACCGCGCAGCGCGTGATGGCGCTCATCGGCAAAGAGGTCATCCGCGCGCAGAGCCAGCTCTACGACGCAGTCCGCTCGCTGCCGCTGCTCGACTGGTTCACCGCAGACGCCACCATCTCGGTGCAGGTGCAGGGCGGTCGCGAACTCTTCGCAGACAGCCGCTACGCCGCGCTGGTCATCAAAGATGCCGTCGTCGACACGGTCCGCCAAGCCTACGGCCGCCGCCCCAACGTCGACAAAGACAATGCAGACCTGCAGCTGGTCGTGCTGGCAGACGGCGACACCTTCCGCTTCCTGATTGGCCTCAACGGGGCGCCGCTGGCCTTCCGCGGCTACCGGCGAAAGGATGTGGAGGCGCCCATCCGTGAGAGCCTCGCGGCCGCGCTCATCCGCTACTCCGAATGGGACCGCAAGTCGCCCTTCTGCGACCCGATGTGTGGCTCCGGTACCCTGCTGGTCGAGGCCGGCTGGATGGCCACCGATACGGCGCCCGGGATTTTGCGCGGCTTCGGCTTTCAGCAGTGGCCCTTCTTCGAGGCCGAGCTCGAGCCCAGCTGGAAGCAGCTCCGCGATGAGGCCCTGCAGCGCAGACTGCCTGCCGTCCGGGGCATCATCCTCGGGTGCGACATTGACCGCAAGGCGGTGGAGTCGAGCCGCAGCCATCTGGCGGCAACGGGGCTCGTGCAGAGCGTCGCGCTCCGCGAGTCGAATGCGCTGGAGCTGGAGCCCTTCCGCAAGCAGGGCTGGATTGTCACCAACCCGCCCTACGGCGAGCGCATCGGCGGCGGCGTGGAGGAGGCGGGTGCCAACCTTGTCGGCTTCATGGACCGGGTCTCGAGCTTCTACGAGCACACCGTCGCCATGGTCATGGATCGCGGCCTGCAGGAGCACTACATCGCCCGCAAACCCCGCAAGTCGCTCGGTACCTTCAACGGGCCCATCGCGACCCGCTTCCTGGTCTTCAGGAACCGGCCCGCGCCGTCCACGGAGGAACCCATCCTCCCAGATCTGCCTCCAGCGCAAGAGCCACCGACATCGTGAGGTGGTCGGTGCAGGGCTGCCCAACCACCTGAACGCCGAGCGGCAATCCTTGGCGGTCGAGGCCGAGCGGCACCTGCGTCACGGGTAGCTCCAGCGCGTTCCAGATGGCCGTGTAGGAGAAGTCGATGGGCGTGAGCAGAGGCATGCCGTGGCGGGGCGCGGTGCGGGTAAAGGGCGGGAAGAGCATCACGCCGCGGTCGCCCATCAGCTTGGCGAACTCGTCACGCATCCGCGCGGTCTCATCGTAGAGCTTGGTCACATCTGCGGGCGCGACGCCGGGGAGGCCCTCGACCAGCGCGAGCATGATGGCGGGGAGGGTGTGAGGCGACTGTCCGATGCACCAGAGCAGCAGCTGCTTGATGGCGCTCAGCGGCGCACCGTTTCCGAGCAGGTCTGCGAAGCTGTGTTCGGCGTTGGCCGACATGAGCCCCGACCAGAGCACAAGGGTGCGGCGGAGTGAGCGGGGCGCTGCGGCCACAACGGTCGCTCCGCGCGCCTCGAGTGCGCGGGCTGCGCGCTGCATGCCGGCGCGGAGCTCGGGGCTGACCCGACGCAGGCCGTTGCCCTCGATGACGACCACCTGCAGCTCTTCAATCTGCTCCAGCGACGGCGGTAGAAGCGGTAGCACGCGGGTGCTCGCATCGATTCCGTCGGGGCCTGCGGCCAGCCGCACGAGCGGGTAGAGGTCCTCTGCGCGACGGCAGATGGGGCCGGTGCCAAGCAGCCGAAGGGCCTCTCCTTCTGCGATGGGATACTGCCCCGAGTTTGGCACCAGCCCGGGCGTTGGCTTGTGGCCGAAGACACCGTTGAAGAAGGCCGGCATCCGGATGGAGCCTCCGACATCGGCGCCGAGCCCGAAGGGCGACGCGCCCGAGCCAACAATCGCGCCTTCGCCCCCCGAGCTGCCGCCCACGATACGAGCCGGATTGTAGGGGTTGTTGCTCCGGCCGTAGACGCGGTTGTTCGACTCCATCCACATGTTGAGTTCGGAGGTGTTGGTCACGCCGAGCGGGATGGCGCCCGCAGCACGCCAGCGGGCGACCACCGTGGCGTCGCCCGTGGAGCGCACCGCGCGGCGCGCGACCAGCCCGGCGGCCTGCGGCATGCCGGCGAGTTCGAACGACTCCTTGATGGTGCAAGGAACGCCGAGGAGCGGCGGAAGGTCGCTCTCGCCGGAGGCGACCCGCGCGTCTGCGGCAACCGCCTCTGCGCGTGCCTCTATGAACCGCTCCGCAACGACGGCGTTGAGTGACGGATTCACGCTTTCGATGGCCTGGATGTGGGCCTCGACGACCGCCACCGCGCTCGTCTCACCGGTACGGATGCGCTCGGCGAGACGGGTCGCGGATTCGAGCAGAAGTGGGCTGTTCATGCGCCCTCTTGCAGGGTGTCTGACGCAGGCTCGCCCTGGGCTCCGAGGGCGATGCGGATGCGCTCCCGGGTCTCCTGCATGAAGGCCTCGGTCGACGAGAATTGCGCCGGCTGGAGGATCTCCAGGACCTCAATCTCAATCTCGATGCGCTCGGACGCGGCGATGAAGCCCGAGTCCTTGCGGGCGATCAGGTGGCTGCCTCGGATGACCACGGGAGCGAGCGGCAGTCCTGTCTCGCGTGAAAGCGAGAAGGCGCCGTGCTTGAATGGGAGCAGCCGTCCGTCTTTAGACCGCGTCCCCTCCGCGAAGAGAAACACAGAAGTGCCACGCAGCAGCGCCCGCTTGGCCTCCGCCATGAGCCACTCGGTGCTCCGCTTGTCGCCCCGCTTGACGGGCAGGAAGCCTGCAAGGTGCAGCGTCCAACCGAGCACCGGCACCTGAAACAGGGCCGACTTGGCAACCGCGACGAAGGGATGTTCGACGTAGAACATGAGCACGGCGTCGGCCATGGAGGCGTGGTTGGAGGCGAAGACGTAGGTCTGCTTCGGGTCAAGACGCTCGAGCCCCGTGACCTTCACCGTCCAGCCTGGCACGATGTTGATGTAGGAGCGGCCGCGCCAGCCGACCATGTTGAGGATGGTGCGACGGCTCTTGTCGAACGGAGCTGTCAGGATCCGGACAACCAGTACCGCGATGAAGAAGAGGAACAGCGTGATGCAGAAGTAGATCCAGTAGGCGAATGAGCCGAGCAGGGAAGTCAGCTTCGACATTTCGCCTCCGCACGCGGGCTGTTGGGAGAATCGTTCATGCCAGACGCCCCGCCTTTGCCTCCTGCATCCACTTCCGAAACTCATCCTCGATGACCTTGATCGCTGTTCCCTTGAGGGGGCGGAGAAGAAAGGGCACATCGAGGTCGATCTGCATCGCACCCGGTCGGAGCTTTACGCCACCTTTGAGCGTGAGCCCCTTGGCAGAGAAGGCGATGCCCACCTCGTCGCTGCCCTTCCAGGTGTAGGTTGGGCGGTAGTCGGGAAACTTTGCAGCGTAGCCCTCCAGCGCCTTCTCGAGGCAGCGCTTGGCGAGCTCGGGGCTCAGGTCGTGAGAGAGGCTGTGTTCGATTCCCATGGGTGACTCCTCGCTATTGCTTCTCTCGCTGCGCTGCGGCCCGGAGCTTTGCAGCCCGCGAGCGCATGCGCATGTTGATAAACTCCATCAGCATCGCAAAGCCCATCGCGACGTAGGTGTAGCTCTTGGGCACATGCAGTCCCGTGCCTTCCATCAACAGCGTGCCGCCGATGAGGACGAGGAAGGAGAGCGCCAGCACCCGAACGCTGGGGTGCCGCTGCACGAAGTCACCGACAGGGCCGACGAAGAAGACCATCGCGATCATGGAAAGCAGCATGCCGAGAACCATGATGCCGATGTGCTCCACCATGCCGACTGCGGTCACCACCGAGTCGATGGAGAAGACGATGTCGATGAGCATGATCTGCACGACCACACCCGCCAACGCCGACTTGGAGGCGCGGCGCGCCCGCTCATTCTCGAGGTCGCCCATCGCCGGCGCAACGGAGGCCGGCTGGTGCTCGGCGGGACGCTCCACGTTCTCGTAAATCTCGTGCGTCGCCTTGTAGATCAGGAAGAGGCCGCCGCCGACGAGGATGAGCTCCTTGCCGTTCCACGACCGGCCCAGCTCGAAGAGCGGCTCGGTGAGACGCATCACCCATGAAATGGAGAAGAGCAGTGCCAGCCGCGACCCCAGCGCCGCAATGAGGCCGAGTTTCCGCGCCTGGGCCTGCTGCGAGGCGGGTAGCTTCGACGCAAGAATGGTGATGAAGACGATGTTGTCGATGCCCAGCACCAGCTCCATGCCGGTGAGTACAAGCAGCGATATCAGCGACGCCGAGTTAAGCGGAAATCCGAAGTCCATAGAGCCACGGGCGAACAAGTGTTGGGCGTCACTAGCAGAGGGCGCGCGTCGCGACGAGTGGCTTGCTTGACCCACGGGGGTGCCGGTGCTTGCATGGATGGTGCAGCGTGCGCGCCGCCACGGAGGTGTTGATGAAAGGTCTGGAAGCGTTGGTGAACCGCTATGTTCTCCTCTCGTTGCGGCGGCCTTGGCTGCTTATCGCCATCTACTCCGCCATCACGATCGCCTCGATCCTCCTCGCCACGCGGTTGAAGCTCGAGACCGACCTCAAAGACCTGCTCCCTGCCGACGCACCATCTGTGGTGGCGCTCGACGAGGCCCGAGCCCGCCAGGGCTCGAGCGACAAGTTTGTGATCGCCGTCGAGTCACCGGACCCGCTCAAGACGCTCGCCTTCGTCGACGCACTCGCCGCCGAACTCAAGGATTGGGACGCAGCCGAGTCCATCGAGTACAAGCAGGACCGCCAGTTCCTGCTCGAACATGCGCTCCTCTTCCTCCCCGTGGAGGACCTCGGCCGCATCAAGGGCAACCTGCAGCGCATGGTCCGCAAGAAGCTCGCAGAGAAGAACCCGCTCTTCATCGACTTCGAAGAGGAAGATGACGGCTCCGGCACTGCCGAGGCCATCGAAGAGGTCAACTGGCGCGACCCCTTCTCCTGGATCGATCGTCTCTCCCTCGCCGAACTCGGCGTGACCGACGCGCAGATTGACGAGGGCGTCGTGGCCTTCGACGAGGCCGTCGGAGAGTTGGAAGGCTCGGCCAGTGCCGCCGCACCCGAGGCCAGCGGTGCGGCGCTCGCAAAGGCGGAGGCCGATGCGAACGCCAAGCGCGAGGCGGCGGCCTCCTCGCTGCGCAAACTGCCCAAGAAGTATCGTGACTACATGGTCGCGCGCGGCGGCGAGGTGGCCGTACTCACCGCCCGCATGAAGGGCCGCAGCACCGACACCGCCTACGCCAAGCAGGTCTTCGAGCGCGGCCAAAAGGCCATCAACAAGCTGAACCCAAAGTCGTTCCATCCGCAGATGCGGGCCCTCATTGTGGGCCCCTACGGCGGCTACACGCAGGTGAAGCAGATCTCGAACGACGCTTCGTCCGCAACTGCACTCTCCGTGGTGCTGGTGCTCGCGCTGCTCGTGCTCTTCTTCCGCAACCTGCGCTCCATCCCGATCATCATGCCCGCGCTCTTCGTCGGCCAGGCCTGGACCTTCGGCATCATCGCGATCACCTATGGCAGGTTGAACATCCTCACCGCCTTCGTCTTCGCGATGCTCGTCGGCATGGGCATCGACTTCGCCATCCATGTCTATGGACGCTCGCTCGAAAAGTTCAATGAGGGCCTCAGCTGGGAAGAGGCCATCTTCGACGCCATCTGGAAGACGGGACGGGCGCTCATCTCGGCCTGGCTCACCACCGTCGTTGCGCTCGCGATGCTCATCTTCGCCCATTTTGAGGGGTTCCGTGAGTTCGGCGTGGTTTGCACGCTCGGCGTTACCGTCTGCCTCGCGACCACCTTCCTCATCATCCCGCCGCTCATCGGCGCGACCGAGCGGGTCAGCCTGGCCAAGCGCCGCCCACCCGCCCCGGACTCCGCCATGCCGACCGCCAAGAGCCGCTGGCTCCTGCGGCTCTCCTCCGCGGTCTTCCTCTTGCTGGCCCTCTGGGGCGCCTACGCTTCGCGAGAGGTCGGCTTCGAATACAACCTGCGCAAACTCGAGAGCAGCAAGCCCACCCAAGGCATCAAGTATGGCGCCGCGCTCGGCTCGGGGAAGAGCTCTACCCCCGCCATCATCCTCGGTCATTCGGAAGCGCAGATGCGTGAGGTCCACAAGCTCCTCCGCAGCAGGCTCCGTGCCGGCGACCCCAGGCTCACCTCCTTCCTCACCGTCGAGACCTTCCTGCCCTCCGACATGGATGCCCGCCTCGGGGTCATCGACGAGATCCACGACATCCTGAACAAGAAGGCGCTCAAGCGGCTCGAGGGGCGCGAAGGCGAGGCCATCTCCGCGCTGCTCGAACTCACCGAGGTGGAGCCCTTCAAGGCGGCCGACCTGCCCGAGTGGGTCCGCCGCTCGCTCACGGAGAAAGATGGCTCCTTCGGCCACATCGGTCTCCTCTACGGTAAGTACCGCGATGCAGACTCACAGGATGTCGCCGAGTTCCAGAAGCTCTACGGCTCCATTCCCACCTCGACGGGCGATGTGAAGGTCTCGACCAGCGGCTTCATTCTCTCCGATGTCGTTCGCTATGTGCAGGCGGACGGCAAGAAGCTGCTCTGGCTCGTCATGCTCAGTCTCGTGGTCATCCTGCTGCTCGACTTCCGCGACCTCTTTGCCACCGTGGTTTGTCTCGCCTGCCTCGTCGCCGGCATCTTCATCACGCTCGGCATCATGTGGGCCTACGACCTCAAGGTCGGACTCTTCAACATGGTCGTGCTGCCAACGGCGCTTGGCATCGGAATCGACGGTGCCACCCACATCTATCACCGGTTCAAGGAGGAGGGCCCGGACCGTATCTGGTTCATCCTCAAGACGACCGGAAACTCCGTCATTGCAGCGGCTCTCACCACGGTCGCGGGCTTTGTCGGTCTCGCCTTTGTCGACCATGCCGGCATCCGATCGCTGGGCCAACTCGCCTTCATCAGCATCACCGTCTGCATGGCCTCCGCTATCGGGATTCTGCCGGGGCTGCTCACCTACTCGAAGTACAAGCCGAAGAGCGTCGAGAGCGAGCCGAAGGGCGCCGAGAGCGAGCCGAAGGCGTAGGGCGCAGCGGGCGGCCGTGGCCGCTAGATGAAGAGGGTGTCGAGCACGCCCTGCAGCACATCTTCGCTGGCAAAATGGATCTCGATGGCCCCGGAGCCATCGGCGCGCGACACCAGAGACACCTTCGTTCCCAGGTGCTGCATCAGTCGCCGCTGCACATCGCGAAGGGCAGGGCGCAGCTCCGGCGCTTCGGTCCGCTTTTTCTTCGTCGTCGGCTTGCCCGGCTCGGCCTCAGGCTCCGCGACGGGGCCGATGTCACGGCCCTCGCGAAGCGCCCGTGCGAGCTCCTCCGCGGCGCGGACAGAGAGCCCTTCGGTCACGATCCGCTCTGCGAGCAGTCCGTGCAGCGCCTCACCCACAGAGAGGATGGCGCGCGCGTGGCCTGCGCTGATCGCCCCCTCCGCCACAAGATTGAGGATGGCGGCAGGGAGCTTGAGCAGGCGCAGTGCATTCGCCACGGCGGGTCGGCTCTTGCCCACCCGGTCGGCCACCTGCTCCTGCGTCATGCCATAGGCGCTCATCAGCCGCTGGTAGGCGTCAGCCTCTTCGAGCGGGTCGAGGTCGCGACGCTGCACATTCTCAACCAGCGCCAGCAGGAAGGCGTCTGCGTCGGCAGCCTCGTGCACCACGACGGGCACATGCGTGAGCCCAGCCAGTTTGCTCGCACGGAGTCGGCGTTCACCCGCGATGAGGCTGTACCTGCCATCCGGGAGGGTACGCACGACGAGCGGCTGGATGATTCCCGACTCCGCAATCGACGCAGCGAGCTCGCGGATACCGTCATCGTCGAAGCGGATGCGCGGCTGGTTGAGCATGGCGTCGATGAGCTCGACGGAGACATCGATGACGGCGCGTCGCACCTTCTCCGCGTCGGCAGCCGCAGCGGCCTCAGCGGGCGTCGGCGCGACAACGGCGGGCGCTGCTGGCTCGGCGCCCTGCGGAATCAGCGAGCCAAGGCCGCGCCCCAGCCCCTTCCGGACCGGCAGTTTGCTCACGACCCCTCCTCGTTGCGGTTGCGCTCCACAAACTCCTTGGCGAGCGCCATGTAGTTCCGGGCGCCGCGCGAATCGATGTCGTAGGTAATGATTGGCGTTCCGTGCGACGGCGACTCGCTGAGCCGCACATTCCGCTGGATGACGGTCTGGTAGGTGTGGGCGGGAAAGTGGGAGCGAACCTCGTCCTCTACCTGCCGAGACAGGTTGTTCCGCGCATCGTGCATCGTGATGAGCATGCCCTCAATACGAAGTCCGGGGTTGAGCGACTTCTTGAGCATCTCCACCGTCTCGAGCAGACGAGCGAGCCCTTCGAGCGCGTAGTATTCGGCCTGGATCGGGATGAGCACGGTGTTGGCGGCGCAGAGCGCGTTGAGCGTGATGAGGCTCAGTGAGGGCGGGCAGTCGAGCACGATGAAGTCGTAGTCGTCCACCACATCGGCGAGCGAATCGCGCAGGATGTGCTCACGGTTGTCCTCACCCACCAACTCAATCTCGGCGGCGGCAAGGTCGGTCTTTGCGGCGATGAGGTCCAGCATGGGTACGGTCGTCCCCACGATGGCGCCGCGCGCCGAGACACGCCCCGCGAGCACATCGTAGACCGAATGCTCCACCGCATCACGCTCGCACCCGACGCCCGAACTCGCGTTCCCCTGCGGGTCGAAGTCGACCAGTAGCGTACGAAAGTGGAGGGCTGCGAGGCAGGCTCCGAGGTTGACCGCGGTAGTCGTCTTGCCGACCCCGCCCTTCTGGTTGGCGATTGCGATGGTCTTGCCCATGCTGCCCGACTAGCACACAAGGCCAGTGGGTCAACTTCGCCGCGCCGCGCATCGTTCGCTGCTTCCTGCACGAATCTGCGCTTTCGCGACGAATCGTTGACCGTCCTGCCCCCTCGTTTTAGGAGGGCGCGCCCCTCCCTCTGCAAGCGAGCAACTGAATGCGCTCTCCTCTTCATCTTGGTCTGCCCTGTCTCATCGCTCTGACCCTGCTTTCGGCTGGTTGTCAGAACACGCCGAGCAAACTGGAGAAGTGGGCCAACACCGAGAATTCGGAAGAACTCTACAAGACGGTTCTGCTCGACCCCAAGTCGAATGACGAACTCCGCAAGGTGGCGCTCTTCCACCTCGTCGATCAGGCCGACTACTCGGCGGGGATGCTGATGGGCGGCGGATTCCTCAAGGAGATGCCTGAGGCGACCCGGAGCCGGGCAGTCCGTGAAGCGCTTCCCCGCATCAAGGCTGAACTTCTCGACAAAGAGGGGCCCAAGCGCATCAAGGCGCGCGACCTCCTCTACCAGATCCGCCTCGCCGTGACCGATGCGCCCACCAAGGAGGCCATCGATGTGCTGCTCCTCGAGTGGGTTGCGAACTCCTGGAACCCTCAGTCTGAGGTCGGAACCGTCGCCTTCCGCGACATCGCCGGAGTCCTCGGCGCCGAGAAGGTGTCGCCGATTCTCACCAAGATTCTGAGCAGCAAGGAACTCACCTTTGCCGAGGTCCGGGGCCTGCAGACCCAGCTCCGCCGCACCTCCTGGCTCCCCAAGGCCGACGCCCTCGCCGCCGCGCTGCTGCCCGTCTGGGACCGCACCGACATCCCCAACGATCCCCAGCTGCGCGTCGACTTCCTCGACGACCTCGCCGCCTTCAAGGAGTCGGCCGCGCTTCAGGCCTGGCTCGTCGCCCGCGGCGCCGACACCAAGACAGACCCCACCTTCGCCAACATCATGATGGACATGCTCAAGGGCATGGTCGTCAACGACTCGCTCATCGCCAGCTACACGAACATGCTTCAGAAGGAGTCTGTCTCCCGCTGGGCCGCCTTCCAGAAGCTTGTCGAGGCGAAGAACTCCGAGGGTCTTGAGCTTGCGCTCTCCAAGCTTCCAGTCTCGGGCGAGTATGGCGCATGGGACCGTGGCGTTGTCCCCAACGGTTTTTCGGAGGCCGGAAAGTCGGTCTGTAGCCTCTCCAAGCTGGCTGAGATGGGCGACAACGCGCGCCGCGTCTTCGAGGCCCACATCGCCGACGCCAACATCCATGCTGCGGCGCTCTCTGTGCGCTGCCTCCAGGTACTTGGCGACGCGAACACGATCGCCAAGCTGGAGGGCGCCAAGAGCGGCCCCCGCGCCAAGACCGAGATCCCGGCCTGGGGCGGCATGAAGTTCGGCGCCCTCCTCGCCGAGAGCGTGACAGCCATCAAGACCCGCACCGGCGGCAAGTAGGACGCGGGTGGTCGCCGCGCTCCTCGTTTCGCTGCTGCTGACAGCGGCGGCGGCGCTCGGTGCGGAGCCGTCCGACGAGGAGCTTATGCTCCGCTATCAGGCGGGCGATGTGTCGGCTTTCGGCAGGCTGCTCACCCGTCACCAGGGCAGCGTTCTGCGCTTCGTCTTCCGGAGCACCCACTCCGCCTCTCGCGCAGAGGAGCTCACGCAGGAGGTCTTCCTCCGCGTCGTCCGCATGGCGCCAACCTACCAGCAGAGCGCCAAGTTCCGGACCTGGCTCTTCACCATCGCGCGCAACCTCTGCATCGATGAGTCGCGGCGCGCCGAGCGGGGCCGCGTCGACTCCCTCGACGCTCCGCTGACCTCCGATGGCGACCTTACCCGCGGCGACTTGCTGCCCGACGGTGAGGCAGTCTCCGCCGATCAGGCCAGCGTGCGCGCGGAGTTCATGCGCCGCCTCCAGACTGCGATCGCAGCGCTCCCCGAGGAGCAGCGCGAGGTCTTCGAACTCCGAGCCTCCGCCGACCTCCGCTTCCCGGAGATTGCCCGCATGCTCGGCAAGAACGAAGACACCGTGAAGGCGCGGTTCCGCTACGCCTGCCAGAAGCTCCGCACCCTGCTCGGCGACTACGAGGGCTTCTCGTTCGAGGCTCTCGGCGGGTCGCGGTCCGGAGGCAGCCGTGGGTAATCACGCACTCCAGGTGAGACCGATTCGCGTGCTTCGCCGTTCATGGCGTTCCGCTCCGCCGAAACCTACCGTGGCAACATGACCGACAACACCTGCACAGCCTGTCAGGATGCGCTCGCAGACTGCCTCGATGCCGGCTCGGAGCCCGACGGAACCTTGGCCCTGCACCTTGCCGGCTGCTCCGACTGTCGGGTGGCATGGTCACAGCTCCGTCAGGTCTGGCAGGCGATGCGCCCGGAAGGTCTGGAACTCTCGCCGGCGATCCAAGCAAGGCTGCTCGCCTATGCCGCGGCGCACGCTCCCGGGGTAGAGCGGGTGACCGAGTCTGCACCGAGCAGGCCGATCGGACGCTGGTTCTGGGCGGCTTTTGCGCTGGCCCTCGCGCTCGTCGTCTGGAAGGTCGGTTCGGTGCCCGAGGCTACCCGCGCTGCGCCGCCGGAGGCTGCCAAGGTGGCGCAGATCGATCCCGCACCGGCCGCGGCGCGTGAGCCGCTGCCGAACGCCGAAGCGGCCGCCCGCTCGGTCGCGCTGGAGGAGGTCACCGCTCCGACTCCGACGGCAGCGGCGGAGGTCGCTGTGGTCGATGAGAAGCCGGCCCCGCAGGCGGCGGAGCGTCCGTCGGCGGCCTCCGCGCTGGTGCCCCGCGCGACGGAGCGCGCAGAGGAGGCGAAGGCGAAGTCCGAGATGGCGCAATCCGTGGAGCAGGCTCCGAAGATGGCTGCCTCGGCAGCCTCGCGGGCGCCGCGCCTCCGCGCGGAGAAGCAGATGGAAGATGCGATGGGCGGCGAAGTGGGTGCCGCATCCGACAGCGTTTCCGGCATTGCTGCGACGCCTGATGAAGCCGCTGCACCCACGGTCCGCGCCGCCGCACCGGCTGGGCGGGCTGCCGAGCGCGAGGCCCGTGCCGTGGCCGCCGCCCCCGTCGTCGCTGGCGGCTCTCAGCCGTCTGCGGTGCCGAGCCTCGACACCGCAACGCGCGCCGCGCTCGAAACGCTGCTCCGGGCTGGCGGGTCGGGCGCCGAGGGCTGGTCCCAGCTTCGTGCCGCCGCCGTGGCCTCGTCACTTCACGGCTTCGAAGCAGTCCTCGCCTCCTGCGGCGCTGATACCCACCTCTGCGACGGTGCCGCGCTCGGTGCGGGCGCCCTCCGCGCCGCGAGCAGGCGTGCCGACGCTACGCCGCTGCTGCAGCGCGCCGCGCGGAGCGAAGTCGGGGCGGTGGCGTCGGCTGCCCGCCGACTCCTCGCCGGACCATGAGACTTCGCGTTGCGCTCCTCGTCGCTCTGCTGACAGCAGGCTGCGCTGAAGGCCCGCGCGAGCGCCTCGTCGTCGCGCTCGAAGCGGCGCCCAAAAACCTCGACCCCCGCTTCGCCGCCAGCGACTACGACGGCAAACTCTCCAGGCTCCTCTTCCCGGGCCTCACCACCAACGACACAGCCTCCGGCGAGACCGAACTCGACCTTGCGGCCAGCATCGACGGCGAAGGCTCCGGCCGGCTCCGCATCGAACTCCGCGCCGATGCTCACTTCTCGGACGGCAGCCCCGTGCTCGCCGCCGACGTCGCGGCAACCTACGCATCGATGGCAGACCCTGCCTCTCCGAGCCCCTACCGGGCCCTCTTCAGCACCATCTCCACCGAGCTGCTCGGGCCGCGCAGCCTCCGGCTCACCGCCAACCCTCCGAAACCGTCGCTCCGCTACGAACTCGAGATGGGGATCCTTCCTGCGGCCTGGCTCCGCTCCCCGGGTGCAGACAAGGCCGAGGCCACCATCGGCGCGGGCGACTGGCGTCTCGCCCGCAGAGAGCGCGACGGCACCATCGTCTTCGCGCCCGTGGCACCGCGCCCGGGCCAGCCCTCCGAGCTTTGGTTCCAGCCCATGGTGGACGACAACGCCCGGCTCTTCGCACTCGCCACCGGCCGCGTCGACCTCGTGCAGAACGCCGTCCCGCCCAACCTGCTCGGCGTCGTTCGCGGCTACGATTCGCTCGCGGTCGAACAGTCCGACTCCTTCAAACTCACCTACATGGCCGTCGCCACGCAGCACCCCACGCTGGGCGATCGCCGCGTGAGACAGGCCATCAGCCTTGCCATCAACCGCCAGGGCATCATCGATACGCGGCTCGCAGGGACAGCCAAGGTCGCAGACGGCTTTCTGCCGCCCCGCAACGCCCTCCACGATGCCTCGCTCCGACCGCTCGGCTTCGATCCAACTCAGGCCTCGCGGCTGCTCGACGAAGCCTCTCTCCCCCAAGGAGCAGATGGCTGCCGGGCTCATCTCACCATCAAGACCTCCACCAACAAACTGCGACGGAGCATCGCAACGCTCATTGCTGCCGACCTCACCCGCGTCGGCCTCTGCACCGAGGTCCAGAGCCTCGAGTGGGGCACCTTCTTCGATGACCTGAAGCGGGGCAACTTCGAGCTCGCCACCCTGCAATGGCCCTCGGTGCAGGAGCCCGGCATCTTCCGCTGGGTCTTCCACTCCGCCTCGATCCCCACCGAGGCCAACGGCTGGTCCGGCGCGAACCGCGGTCGCTTCGTCGACCCGCAGACCGACAGACTCATCGAGGCCGCCGAGGCCGCCAAGCGTCCCGATGCCCGCCGCATCGCCTATGCCGCGTTGCAGCAGCGCCTGATCGCCGAACTGCCCTACGCCTTCCTCTGGAACGAAGACAACATCGTCGTCCACAACCGGCGCTGGAGCGGCTTTGCAGCGCTGCCGAACGGTCGCCTTCAGTCACTCTCCAAGGTCCGCGCCAACCCGTGAGTGACTAGCCCTTGGTGGCGAGCACGGCCTGGATGTCGGCGCGCAGCTCGTCCGGATCGGTGCCGCCCGTGTAGACGCGGCGAACGACGCCCTCGCGGTCCACCAGGACCTTGAACGGGATGCGATAGACCGCGTATCGGCTGGACGCCGAACCATCATCCAACAGGATCGGGAAGGCGCCGGAGGCGCCACCCAGCGCGCGGTGGATCGCAGCGCCACGGTCGGCCATGTCGTCGTCGATGTTGACCGACAGCAGCGTGAAGGGCTCGCTGCCAAGGTCGTGCGCCAGCACCGCCAACGAAGGCAGTTCACGCTTGCAGGGACCGCAGCCTGTGGACCAGAAGTCGATGAGTCTGACCTGGCCCTTGGTGCCATCGAGCGAAGTCACCGTCTCGCTGTCCATCGTCCGAAGCGAAAAACCCGGCGCGGGGTGTCCGATGAGCGCGCTCTGCGGCCCCGATGCACCCGCCGACTGAGGGTGCGATCGATACCAATGGATGTTATAGACGACGAGCAGGCCGAGCACCGCTACGGTCAGCCACGGCACGCGCCGCCACCACGGGGCTGTAGGGCTCGCTGCTGCGATTGCGGGCTCCATCTTCATCTCTCAGACACCCTCGCTCGGACCATCGATGGACCTCCTTGTAGAACCTGCTGCGAGCCACGGCAAACGAACCTCGTCGCCTCTCGTCCGATTCGCGTTCTTGGGGCTGATGTTTGTCGCTGCCTGTAGCAAGCCGGCTGGCGAAGCCCCCGCCGAGACCGCCGAAGGGAGTGCCGCCCCTGTGCCCGTGGAGGTCGCCAAGGTCTCTCGCGGCGCCATGGAGCAGGTGGTCACCGCAACTGCCACGCTCGCCAGCGATGCCTCGGTGACCCTCTCCACGATGGCCTCCGGAAAGCTCCTTTCGTTCGAGGTCGAGGAGGGCGCAGCCGTCGCCAAGGGCGCACTCCTTGCCCGCGTCGATGCGCAGGATGCGGCGATGGCAGCCGAAGAGGCCGGCCGCCTCCACGCACAGGTGGAACGCGAGATTGTGCGCGTCCGGCCGCTTGTCGAGAAGGGCTTCGTTGCCCGCCAGATTCTCACCGAGCTCGAGGTCCGTCTGGCCTCCGCCGCCTCTGCGCGTGACCGGGCCGCACTCCACGCCTCCGACGGCGAAATCCGCGCGCCCTTCGACGGCCTGTTGCTCCGCCGCGAAGCACAGCCCGGCGCCCTCGTCACGCCCGGCATGCCCGTCTGCCAGTTCGCGGACCCCAAGGCGCTCTCCGCCCGCTTCCTGCTCCCGGAGCGCTGGCTCCAGAGCCTCACCGTCGGCTCCAAGGTCCGCCTCCGCGCCGACGCTCGGACCGGCTGGGAGCTCGAGACAACCGTCAGCCGCATCGACGCCACCGTCGACGCCTCGACCGGCACCGCAGGCATCCAGGTCGCCATCCCTGCCGACCAGACCGAAGGGCTCCGGCCTGGCATGTTCGTCCGTGCCGAGTTCGTTGTAGACGCCCACGCGGACGCGCTCCGCATCCCCGCCCGCGCAGTGCTCTATCGCGGCCAGGAGACCTCGGTCTTCATCATCCGCGCCAAGGGCAAAGAGGCCGTCGCCGAGCGGCAGTCCATCAAGCTCGGCTTCGAGTATCGCGGCCTCGTTGAGGTCACCGCAGGCCTCGCAGAGGGCGCCCAGGTCGTCGTCGTCGGCCAGAGTGGGTTGGATGCAGGCGCCAAGGTCATCGCGCACGCGGAGCCTGCTGCCGCGCCTGCGGCCGCGCCCGTTGGCAGCGGCGCTGCGGTTCCAGCTGAGGCCTCCGGGGCAGGGCGATGAAGTCGCGAAGCTGGTCTGCCATTGCCGCAGACCGCCCCGTCGCAACCTGGATGGCCACCGTCGCGATCGTGGTCTTCGGCCTCGTCTCGCTCGGCCAGCTGCCGCTCGCGCTGCTCCCCGACCTGAGTTACCCCACCATCACCGTCCGCACGACCTTTGACGGAGCCGCGCCGGAAGAGGTGGAGCAGGCCGTCACCGACCCCATCGAGAAGGTGGTCGGCACGGTCGAAAATGTTGTCGGGGTGCAGAGCGTCTCGCGGCCCGGCGTCTCCGATGTCACCCTCAAGTTCCGATGGGGAACCCGGCTCGACCTCGCCTCGCAGCGGGTCCGTGAGCGCCTCGATGTCCTCGAACTCGATAGCGCGGCGGGCAAGCCCTCGCTCCTTCGCTACGACCCCGCACTCGACCCCGTCCTGCGGGTCGCCATCTCCGGCGACCAGCCGCCGACCGAGCTTGCCCGCTACGCCAAGGAGTTCATCGAGCCTGAGCTTCAGCGCGTGGCCGGCGTCGCCTCCGTCCGCACCCGGGGCAGCCGCGACGAACTCATCCGCGTCGCCCTCGACCGCGACCGGCTCAGCGCCGCCGGCGTGCAGATCAGCGAGGTCGAGACAGCGCTCCGCAGCCAGACCATCAACGTGGCCGGCGGCCAGCTCCGCAACGAAGGCGTCGACTACCTCGTCCGCTCCGTCAACGAGGTCACCACGGCCTCCGAACTTGCCGACCTCCCGCTCCGCTCGGGCTCCGCGACCGTCCGCATCGGCGACGTCGCCACCATCACCCGCGAGCTCCGGCCGGTCGAGGTCATCACCCGTCTCGATGGCGCCCCCGCCGTGGAGGTCTCGGTCTTCAAAGATGGCGACGCCAACCTCGTCTCCGTCTCCAACGCCGTCCATCAGCGTCTCTTTGGCCACCTGCCCGGCGTCGAGGAGAAATCTGCCGACGGCAGCGGCGACGCCGAACGCGTGGCCACGCTGCAGGACGAGGCACCGGCCGGCGTCAAACTCCGCGTCGTCGGTGACCAGGCCGTCTTTGTCCGCGCCTCCATCAAGGAGGTCACCGATGCGGCCGTCATGGGCTCCTTCTGGGCCATCGTCGTTATCTTCCTCTTCCTCCGCTCCGGGCTCTCCACCGTCGCCGTCGGACTCGCCATCCCCGTCTCCGCGCTGGTCACCTTCGCCGGCATGAAGATGCTCGGCATCAGCCTCAACATCATGTCGCTCGGCGGCCTCGCGCTCGGCACCGGCATGGTAGTGGACGACGCCATCGTCGTGCTCGAGTCCATCGCGCGAAGACAGGCGCTCGGAGACAACCCCCGAACCGCAGCCATTCGAGGCGCCGAAGAGGTCGGCGCCGCCGTCTTCGCCTCTACCATGACCACCGTCGCCGTCTTCGCCCCCATGGGTTTCATCGAGGGTGTCGCCGGCCAGATTTTTGGCGACCTCGCCTGGACCGTCGTCATCTCGCTTACCGCCTCGCTCATCTTCTCGCTCGTCTTCGTACCCATGTTTGCCGCCACCGTGGGGCGGGGCATGCTCGGCCAGTTCACGCAGCAGCTCGCCGCAGACGAGGGCCTCGCGCTCGCGGGCAGCGAAGAGGAAACCAAGGCCGCCGCTTCGCTCTCCGACCGGCTTCGCGGCGCCTTCTCGTTCTCGCCAATCGTGACCGCCTGGCACCGCGCTGCCGCAGAGTGGCACGCCTTCGGAGCGCTGCCCCCAGGCCCACTTCGAACCACGCTCCGCATCGCCTTGCCGGTTCTCTTTCCCCTCGCGCTTCTTCGCCTGATTGTGGGTCTTGTCTTCGGCCTCCTTCTCTCCCTGATGGGTGCGCTTGCTGGCATCGTAGGAGGCCTCGGTTTTGGCCTCTGGTGGCTCGTCTCACGCAGCATGGGCCTGCTCCTCCGCCCCTTCACCTATCTCTTCCACCGTGGCTACGATGCGGCCTCTGCAGGCTACCGCTCGGTCCTCGCCGCCTCGTTGCGCCGGCCCTCCGCCGTCTTTGCGGTCTCCGCGCTCCTCGCCGTTACCGGC
>CAIWGR010000278.1 GCA_903912275.1 uncultured delta proteobacterium | reverse complement strand
CGTACGGCGCTTGACCGGGACGGCGTCGCCTTGCTCCCCGATGTCATCGGCGCTGATCAGCTTGAAGCATTGCGTGCGGCGTTGGTCGCAAACCGGGCGACCCACCGCCCGATGAGCCGCCAAGTTCTTTATACGCACGGCCAGCCACCGCTGGGCCGCCCGCCGCTCACGGCGCTGATGGACCAGTGGCTCAGTCCGTTTCTGTACTCGGGACCGGGCTCCACGCGCGAAGTAGCCGACACGATGCGCGCGCTCGCGGCAGATTTGCTCGGTGAGCCGGGTGTGCTGTTTCAGGACCTCCTTCTCGTGAAGCGCGGCGGCCAGAAGGAGTTTCCATGGCATCAGGACTTTGGATTCTGGCCTGTGGATCGACCGCTTGGCGTTGTGTTGTGGGTGCCGTTGCAAGCCTCCGACGGCGGGTCCGGCGCCCTCCGGTTCGCCGCCGGCAGTCAACGGCTCGGCGTGCGCCCTGTTGTCGACCTGCACGATGGCTCCCCGCAAGACATGTATGCAAACCTTGATTTTGACCCGAAAGCTTGGCCGATGGTCGCTCCGGCCTACGCTGCAGGGGATGCTGTTGCGTTTACGCCGATCACGTTCCACTCCTCGCCCGCCATGCAGCGGTCCGGCGAGCGGGCGGCGTGGTCCTGCGCCTTCCTCTCTCCGCGCGCTCGCTGGAGCCACGCAAACGCGCCCAACCACCCTCTCTGCAAGGTCGTCCCCGACGGCGGTCTCGTCACGGAGCTGTCCTGATGGCCCAGATCACCCCCCAGCAGCTCGCTCTTTTCGAGGAGCAGGGATTCCTTCCCGTTGGCCCCGTCGTGTCCTCGGAGCAAGCCGCTCGCCTGCGACTCGCCTTGGAGGCGCAGACTGCAGCCTGGGCGAAGGACATTGACACCCCGCTCGACGAATACCTCTCCGTCGTGTCGCAGTGGACCAACGTGTGGGAGCATAATGCAGCGTTCCGAGCGCAGCTTTATCATCAACGCTCGGCATCCATCGCCGCTGAGCTCATTGGTTGTGAGCGGGTTCGCGTGTTCCACGACCATGTGATCGTGAAGCCGCCGCACGGCGGGCACACCATCCCCTGGCACCGCGATCTCGCCAACTGGCCAGTACGGGAGCCCCGCGCCGTCTCGTGCTGGCTTGCGCTGGACGACGTCACCGTTGAGTCCGGTGCGATGCGATTCATGCCCGGTGGGCACAAAGAGCCGATCACCCGATCCATCGACTTCCTCAACGAGGCGAAAGTGTGGGGCGATCGGGAGGCCGACGCGGTGACCGTACCGGCGCTTGCAGGATCGGCGATCTTCCATCATTGTCTTTCATGGCACACGAGCCCGCCGAACGCCACAGGTGCTTGGCGACGTGCGTACATCACGATCTATCTGGATGCAACTTGCACATTTGACCCCGAGCGCGCCGGATGGCACCCGATGTCGGGCCGCGTGAAGGTGCCGCCGGGGGCTGTGTTCAACGAGGACGCGTTCCCGACTCTGGGTGGACGCGAGGGGTCAGTATGAACCGCATTCAGATGTACTCCAGCTCCACCCACCTGAAGCACGGGCTTCAGCGCGTCCTCGCGGTTTCTCATGGGCTCACGCACACATGGAAAGCCGGGGAGACCGTGGGTTGGTGGACGATGCTGCGGCCTGACGAACAGGATCGGGGGCGTGATCATGCCCTGCCGACGGACGTCCTCGCGCTCGTCTATGCGCGCGACGATGTTCGGGGGATGCTGGACGCGGCCCGTGCAACGCTCGGGCTGCCTGCGCTCGACCACGCCGCGGTGCAAGCAGCGTTTCGCGTCGCGATCATCAGCGGCAAGGCGCACCGTGCGCACATGGGGCGCGATGTGTACGGATCGAGCAACAAGGTGCTCTGGGACGTTGTCTGCGCCGACTTCGCGCGAGCCGTAGGGGCGCGCTATGGCCTCGCCCTCGGCGACGATCCAGCACCGCGTTCGGAAAGTCGGCCGACGGAGGGCGCGCTGGATGACCTGCGGACGCTGACGGCGTTCGACACCAGCCCGGAAGGCGAGGGGAACGACGCCTGCGTCGAGTGGCTGGCGGCCCGCCTCGGCGGCCTTGGTTTCACCGTGCAGGCCATCGGTAGCGATCGCGGCCGGCCCCTCCTCGTGGCCCACCGGGAGGCACGGGGGTTGGCGGGACATGTAGTCCTCTACGGCCACTATGACGTGACCCCGTTCGGTCGTGAGGAAAAATGGACCTATCCGCCGCGTTCGCTAACCGAGGCTGATGCACGCTTGTTTGCGCGAGGCGTCGCCGACAACAAGGGGCCTCTGGCCTGTCGCATCGCTGCGATCGCGGCGCTTCCGTCTACGCCCGAGATCACCTGGCTGATCCAAGGCGAGGAGGAGACCGGCTCCTCTGTCGCTCAGGCGCTGCTCCCGAACCTGATGCGGGACCTTCGGCCAACGCTCTGGCTGGACGAGACGGGGTACCACGACCATGAGGACGGCACGCTCCGGCTCCTTGGCCGCACGGTGGGCGCGCACGACATGAGCCTGCCGCCCGATGACGCTCTGGCAAAGCTCCTTCAGGTGCTCGGCGCGCTGGCTTCGCGCTGGGGTGTCCCCGCCCGCTACGAGTGCCGGGGGCTCAACAAGAGCGTGGTCGAGGGGGGCTGCCCATTCAATCGAAACCTGCCTGCGGGAGCGCGGTACCTCGCGGTAGGCGTCAATGATTCGGGGGCGCGCATCCATGGGCTCGACGAGTCGATCCCGATGTGGACTTTCCCTCTGCACACCGCCGAACTCGACGTGATCTTCCGTTGGGTAGACCTCGTGGCCCGGAGCCCCTCGTGAGGCTCCCCGTACTCGATCCAAGCAGGATGGACGCCTACCTCGAGCGTCTCGGTGCGCCAGCGGTACGTCATGACCGTGAGGGACTCGCTGTGTTGCAAGCGGCGCACCTCATGGCCGTGCCCTTCCACAACCTGCTCCTTTTGGCGAACGATGGGCGACCGTGGAGTCTGCCCGCGCTGCACGACGTCATTGACGACGCCATCGCGGGTGTCGGCGGAAACTGTGATCGTACAACGCCGCCCTTCACCACGCTGCTTCAGGCGCTTGGCTTTGACGCCCAGCTCGCCGCGGCTACCGTTCGCGAACCGGGCGATCACTTCGTCTGCGTTGTTCGGGTCGATGGAGGCCGGTTCCTCTGCGACGTGGGCAACGGCCATCCGTATCTGCGTCCCTGGGACCTCGACGGGCCCGTCCAAGACCAGTCCTTTCTCGGCTGGCGCTTCCGTTTCGATCCCGGTGCGCTGGGCGGGCCGACGCTGTGGCGTGACTTCGGCGCTGGTGAATCCAAGAGGGTGTATGTCCTAGATCCCACTTCGCGCGCCTACGAGGAGTTCGCGCCCATGGTGCGCTCCCACTACACCGAAGCTGGTTTCGGACCGTTTCTGTCTGGCCTTCGCGCCGTGCGCATCCAGCCGGACGCGGTGCTCACGCTGCGGGATGCTGAGTACGTGAGGGACACCCGTTTCGGTCGATCCATGCGTCGGTTGGTGGGGCGTGAGGGCGTCGCTGCGCTCCTGGCCGAGCGCTTCCGACTGCCGGCGAAGCTGGTGGAGGACGCCATCGCGGTGGCGACCCGCCGCCGCCCGGAGCTGTTTGGCGACGACCCGAGTTGGCTCGGGCTCGGGCTTGGGTGCATCGAGGACAGCGCACACGTCGCGTTGCCGACCCGCGCTGATGTTCCCGACGTGCTCGTGTCCCTCGCGACGGTCGGACGGGCCGCGTCGGTGGACCGCCTGCTCCGTACGCTTGCCGAGGAGATCCGCGCCTCTGGGTACCCGGGCCGCGTCGGAGTGCTGCTCGTCGAGAATCATGCCTCCCGACCTGCTGCCGGTAGCGACGAGATGCTGGGATTGCCTGTGCATCGCGTCTCGATCGACAGCCTGATGTCGGCGTTGGCGAGAGCCGCAGAGGCGGGCGTGCTCCCGCAACCGAACGGGGACCTAAGATCGAAGAGCACACGTCTGAACTCCAGTCACTAATGCGCATCTCGTATGCCGTCTTCTGCTT
>CAIWGR010000277.1 GCA_903912275.1 uncultured delta proteobacterium | reverse complement strand
CCGCACGCCTCCTTGCCGCACGCGAGGCAAAGTTCGAGGCCGGCTACGGGACGATGGAGGAGCTCTTCGCGGCTCTCGAGGGCCACGAACAGTCCCGCGCCGCGGAGCGCCGGATTGCCGCCGAGGAGGAGACGGCCCAGCTCGAACTGCTCGCCGCGCGCGGCCGGTTGCTCTCGACCTTGGCTGAGGCTCCTGTCACAACGGGCATGTCGGCCCCATGACCGGCCGCTCCGAGTCGCGGCTGACGCGCATGGCGGTGGAGCGCAAGGTCGCGACCTTGATGCTTACCCTCTCGCTCATGGTGCTGGGGCTGGTGGCCTGGTTCCGCATCCCGGTTGAACTGGTGCCGTCGGGCTTTTCGCCGCCCTTCCTCTATGTCCAGGTTCCCACGCTCCGCTCCGCGCCGCGCGACATCGAGCAGCGGGTTGCCGAGCCCTTTGAGGCCGCGCTGCGGCTCGTCAAAGGGGTAGAGCGGGTGGAGACCAACATCGGCTCCAACTCGGCGGGATTCCTGATCGCGCTGGCGAACCGGACCAACATGGATGTGGCCTACAACGAGGTGCGCGAGCAACTCGACCGGGCCCGCGTTGGCATGGGCGACGAGGTCCTCACCTACTTCGTCTGGAAGTATAACCCGAGCGACGACCCTGTCGTCTGGCTCGGCATCTCGACGCAGAAGGAGGGCGATCAGCTCGCAGGTCGCGTGCAGTCGAGCATTGTTCCGCAGCTCGAGCGGGTGGAGGGCGTCTCGCGCGTCGAGCTCATCGGCGCGCCCGAAGATGCGGTGGAGGTCGACTTCGACCTCGCCCGGATGGCCGCTCGCGGGCTGACCACGACCGAGGCGGTCGAGTCGCTTCGCAGAGCCGGATTCCTGCTCTCCGCGGGGGCGATGGAGACCCGCTCCGGCCGTCAACCTGTTCGGGTGCTCGCGGAACTGCAATCGCTGTCTGACCTCGCTGCGCTGCCCGTCGGCCGCTCCGTCAAACTCGGCGAAGTTGCTACGGTGAAGATGGTCGACCGGGCCGAACGGATGATCCATCGGGTGAACGGGCAGGAGGCCATCTTCGTCGCGGTCTTCAAGGAGTCTGCGGCAAATGCGGTTGAGGTTTCGACTGCGACGAAGCGGGCGCTGGCAGATGTCATCGCGCGCGAGCCGCGACTTGCGACGCTCGAGCAGCATGTGCTCTTCGACCAGGGCTCCATGATCGAGACCTCCATCGGCGACCTCTATGGCAGTGCGCTTGAGGGGGCCGCACTGGCAGTCCTCATCCTGTGGCTCTTCCTCCGTCGCGCCGTCATCACGGTCGTCATCGCGCTGACCATCCCAGCCAGCCTGCTCATCGCCGTCACGGTCATGTATTTCGCCGGCTACTCGCTCAACATCCTCTCCCTCACCGGCCTCATCCTGGCGGTGGGCATGGTGGTCGACAACGCCATCGTCGTGAGCGAGCAAATCGAGCGCCGCATCTCAGCGGGGGTTCCACGTCGCGAAGCCGTGATCGGCGGCGCGAGCGAGGTTGGCTTGGCGATCACCGTCTCCACGGCCACCCATGTGATGGCCTTTGTGCCCATCACGCTCATGAGCGGCAGCCAGAGCGTCACCTTCTACCTCTCGCAGCTCGGCCTTCCGGTCTGTGCCTCCATCGTCGCCAGCCTCTTCGTCTCGCTTGTCTGGATTCCTTGGATCGCAGCCCACATCCCCTGGGCCATTCCCGGCATGCCGAACGCGGAGGACAAGGTGCGGGTGGAGGAGCGGTTCGCTGGGTGGCTCGCGGTAGCACTTCGCCACCGCGGCGACGTGGCGCTGGTTGCCACGCTCCTCTTCGCCTCCGTCTTTCTGCTCGGCGATAAGGTGCAGCAGAGTGATCAGGCCCAGGCCAACATCGGCGATGTTCGCATGATCTACAGCTTCGATGACAACGTGACCGTGGACGAGCAGGAGGCGGTGCTGGGCCGGACGGAGCACATCCTGCTTGAAGCGCGAGAGGAGATAGGCATCCGCGATGTTGTGGTTCGGATGGGTGGCTGGATGGGCCATCCGCAGGTGCGCTGCTTCCTGGTGCCGCCGGACGATCGCAAGCTGACGCGCGAGCAGGTCATCGCCGAACTGCAGAAGCGGGTGCCGCGTTCGCCGGGAGCCAAGTGGTCGCTCACCTGGGATACCTCGGACGGCGTCGGTGGCATCGATCTCATGATTGCAGGCCGGGAGTCTTCGCAGCTCGATGCGCTTCTGCCCGAGGTGATTGCGCGGCTCGAGCGGCTGCCCGGCGTGACGAGCGTCGTCCGACGGAACGATGCGAGCACCAGCCGAGAACTCCAGCTCCGCCCCGACCGGGAGATCGCCGCTACGCTGGGACTGCCCGTCGGAGCCGTCGGTGCCTTTGTCGACCTCGCACTTCGCGGCCGCGAGGTAGGGCAGCTCGTCGGCGGCGATGAGCCCATCAAGATCTTCGCCTCCGCAGGCGCCGCCGCCGCGACCAGCCCGGCTGCACTCGACGCGCTCCCCCTCCCGACCCTCTCCGGCATGGTCCCGCTGGGCTCCGTTACGCATGGCCAGGTTGCCTCGGGCATCGGCTCCATCGAGCGGGTCAACGGCCGCACCGTCGCACAGCTCGTCGTCCGTACCTCGCGCGAAGACATCGAGGTGCTCGGCAAGGAGATGGACAAGACGCTGGCGGCCTTCCCCTGGCCAGAGGGCTACGGTCCGGAGAAGGGGAGCCGACTGACGGGGATCGCCTCCAACAACAGCGACCTCTTCTCTGCCTTCCTACTGGCCACGGTCTTCATCTTTCTGCTGATGGGCTTCCTCTTCGAGTCCTTCGTGCTCCCGCTCGCCATCCTCTTCTCGGTGCCGTTTGCCTTCACGGGGGCAATCTGGACGCTCTACCTCACGGGCACACCCTTCGATGTCATGGCCGGCATCGGGCTGGTGATTCTGGTGGGCGTCGTCGTGAACAACGGCATCGTGCTCATCGACCTCGTGGCAGAGCGGAGGCGTGGCGGGCTGACGCGGACCGAGGCGCTGGTGGCAGCCGGGCGAGAGCGATTCAGGCCGGTCGTGATGACCGCGCTGACGACCATCGTCGGACTCATTCCGATGGCCTTCGGCTCGACAGCGATCGTCGGCATTCCCTACGCACCGCTGGGCCGATCGCTGATGGGAGGCATGCTCTTCTCCACTGCGCTCACGTTGGTCGTTGTGCCGGTCGCCTATACTGTGCTCGACGACCTTCGGCTCTGGTTCTACCGGCTCACTGGCATGGGTAGCGACGAGCAGCCGCCATCAGCCGCCGACAGCGAAGCGGTCGTCTAGTTCGGCTTGTCTGTGACCGCGGGGGTGGTTGCAGGTGTCGTCGCACCTGTCTCTGCCGGCTTGGTCGCTTTGCCTTTCCGATCGGGCTTGGCGGTTTTGCCGCTGCGCTCGCTCTTGGCAGGCTTGGACTTGCTACCGGCTTTGGGCGCAGTGCCGCCCTTCTTGGGCGCATCGGCCTTGCCGGGCACCTCGCCGGCCGTTGCCTCAGCCGGCTTGCTCAGCGGCTGCAGCGTCTGAACGACCGTGCTCTGCGCCAGTCCTGGCTCCCAGCTGTGCGGGACGATGACGACGCCGAAGCCGTCGCGACGGAACTCGAGGGTCGCGCCGTCGGCGGGGTCGACATAGACAGGCATACAGACGGTCGGCGTGTTGCCGCAGGGTACGCCGTTGAGCATCACCGAGGCTCCGGGCGGATAGGACTCCACACGGATGGTGTGGGGGAGCGGCTTGAGCGTGAACAGCAACGAGAGCGGCGCTGTGTTGGTGATATCGGCGCTGCCGACCGGCGGCGTCTCGAAGCCTGCGCGACGCACCGTGAGCGTCTT
>CAIWGR010000276.1 GCA_903912275.1 uncultured delta proteobacterium | reverse complement strand
CTCGCGGGGCGGCTCTCCGTTTATCTCCGCCTGGAATTCGGCCTCCAGATGGCGCAGTTCCAGACCCTGACCTACCAGAAGTTCACCGAGAGCCTGCCGAACCCTTGCCACTTGACGCTCTTCAAGGTCGAGCCGTTGCGCGGCATCTGCGTGCTGAACATCGATCCGGGCATGGGCCTGTCCATCGTGGACCGCCTCATGGGCGGGGCGGGCCAGTCGGGCACCGTCAACCGCGAGCTGAGTGAAATCGAGGTCGCCCTGCTCGACCAGGTCGTGCAGGCCATCATCGACGAGTGGTGCAACCAATGGTCGAAACTGCGCGAGCTGCACTCCGTCCTGCTCGGCCACGAGAACAGCGGACGCTTCCTCCAGACCTCCGCGCCCGACGTCATCATGATCGCGTTGACGATGGAGGCGCACATCGGCAACTCCGTGGGTCAGTTCCAGATCGGCTTTCCCTACACCACGCTCGAGCCGCTCATCCACCAGTTGAGCCTCAAGCGCAATCCGCAGGCCGAGGAAGACGCCGCCGCTGTCTCCAAGGCCGTCGCGCAACCGAAATGGAACCACGACCTCGCTGATGTGACCGTCCCCGTGACCGCCGAATGGCCCGGCATGGAGCTGGCCGCGCGCTCTCTCGCCCGGCTCAAGGTGGGCGACGTGCTGCCCCTGCCGGGGGATTTTGCCTCCCAGATCCAACTGCGGCTGGCGCAGATGCCCAAGTTCCAGGGCCGCCTCGGCACGCGCGACGAGCGCTGGGCCGTCGAAGTCACCAAGGTCCTCCGCGGCTGAACTCATCTCCACCCTATGGGCCCCACCCCCGATAGCTCCAGCAACCTCGACTTACTCATGGATGTCCCCGTCCACCTCACGGTCGAGCTGGGTTCGTGTCACCTCCCCATGCGCGACGTGCTCCTCCTCGGCAACGGCTCCGTCGTCCAGCTCGACAAGGTCGCCGACGCCCCGGTGGAACTGCACGTGAACCGCCGCCTCATAGCGCGCGGCGAGATCGTCGTGGTGGAAAACCGCTTCGGCATCAAGATCACCGAGTTGGTCAAGGTGACCGGCTAAAGGCGCGCATGGACTCTCTCCGCCCAAGCTTCGCCGCGCTGGCTCTCGCGCTGGCCCTGGCCATGGCTCTGGGAACCAGTGCGTCGGCCCTGGGCCAAGTCACCAACGCTCCGGTCATCGGTCTCCCCGGCCCCGTGCCCGTCGCCCTCTCGTTCGTCCGGGTGCTGGGTGCGCTGGCGCTGGTGCTGGCGATCTTCCTCGGCGGGCTGTGGCTCTTCCGCAATTGGCAGCGGCTCGTGCTCGCGCAGGGAGCGCCGCCGAAGCTCAACGTGCTCGAAGTCAGATCGCTCGGTCAGCGCCACGCGCTCTACGTGGTGGCCTACGAGCAGCAGCGCCTGTTGCTCGCGGCCTCGCCAACTGGCGTGACCCTGCTCACGCACCTCCCCGCTGCCAGCGGCGAGCCGGAGATCAGGGCGGCGGGCGCGCCGCCGCCCGACTTCGCCACCGCCTTGCTGCAAGCGGTGACCCGCAAGTCATGAGCACCCTTTTATCCCGGCCGCGGGTGCCCGGCCGAGTGCCGGCGGATGGGCCACGACGCGTTGTGTCGGGCGACATCCGACCCTCGGATCTGGCAGGGCGGTCGCGGTTTTTCACCACGCTGCTGCTCGCGCTGTTGGCCTTCTGTTCGATCACGTTGAACGCCCAGGCCCCGGCGGTCGCCGGCGCGGTCGCGCCTACCACTGGCATCACCCCGTTCCGGCTCAACGTCGGCCTCGAGGGTGCGCAGGGGCCCCAGGATGCGGATGCCGCCGTCAAGGTGCTCGTCGTCATCACGCTCCTCACGCTCGCGCCGTCCATCATCTTGTTGATGACCTGCTTCACGCGGATCGTGATCGTGCTGTCGTTTGTCCGTTCCGCGCTCTCGCTGCAAGGCACGCCCGCCAACCAGATCATCATCGGCCTCGCGCTGTTCATCACCTACTTCATCATGGAGCCGGTCTGGGGGAAGATCGACGCCAACGCGCTCACGCCCTACACGGCGAAGCAGATCAGCAGCGAGCAGGCGCTCGCCGAGGCGGCCAAGCCCATCCGCGCGTTCATGCTCAAGCAGACGCG
>CAIWGR010000275.1 GCA_903912275.1 uncultured delta proteobacterium | reverse complement strand
CGGGTTGGCCGATGGGGGCGAAGGCCGGCGTCTCGGAGAGCGCAGAAGCGAGTGCTCGGGCGCGGTCGATGTCGAGGCGGAGATCGCCCATGTGGTGGTCGAGCGCATAGCGCCCGCCAGCCGCCATCAGGCCTGCCTGCCTGAGCCCTCCGCCGAGCATGCGGCGGTAGCGGCGCGCGGTCTGGATGAAGTCGAGCGGACCCGCAAGCACGCTGCCCATGGGTGCCCCGAGCCCCTTCGAGAGGCAGATGGAGGCGGAGGTTGCGCCGACAACAAGCTCGCCCATGGAGAGGCCGGTCGCGGCTGCGGCGTGGGGGAGCCGAGCGCCATCCACATGCAGCGGGATTCCGAGCGCTGTTGTGGCCTCGGCAATGTGGCTCATGCGGGCGGCGTCTGTGACGCGGCCGCCTGCAAAGTTGTGCGTGTTCTCAACCACCACAAGCCGCGTCGGAGGATAGATGTAGGCGTTGGAGCGGGCAGCCGCGCGGACATGGTCGCCGTCGAAGTGGCCCTCGTCTCCGACCTCGAAGGTCTGGACGCCCGAGATGGCAGCAGAGGCGCCCGTCTCAAAGAGCACCATGTGCGAGTTGCGAGGAACAACGACACTGTCGCCCCGCCGGCAGTGGCTCATGAGCGCGAGCTGGTTGGCCATGGTGCCGCTCGCGGTGAAGACCGCATCGGCCATGCCAAGGAGCGAGGCGACGTGGAGTTCAAGCGCACGTATGGTCGGGTCTTCGCCAAAGACATCGTCACCTACCGGAGCGGCGGCGATGGCGGCGCGCATCGCGGCGGTAGGTCGGGTGACGGTGTCGCTCCGGAGGTCGCAGGCAATCATGTCGGGCTCACTTTGCTGGGGCGGGTGTCGCCGCTTGGGGCGAAGCGGCGGCGTTTTCGCGTGGCTGCACCCGCATGCTGACGCGGCCCACCTGTTCGGAATCTCCACCGTGGTGGACGATGAAGAGCGGCTTGCCCTCGATGGCCGCCTCGGGCAGCGGACCAAAGTTTCGCGAGTCATCGCGGTTCATGCGTTCGTCGTTGAAGGCGAGGAATTCGCCCTCTCCGAGGACCCATTCGGGCGCCTGCCCGAAGATGGCCTGTCGCGGTCCGACGACCACATACTTGCGCCCTTCGACGACTTCGAACCAGAGGCGCATGGCATCGGCACGATCGCCGATGGCGGAGACGACCATCGAGCGGGTCCGGTCATCGAGTTCGAACTGGGGCACGGCCTGTCCGTTGACGATGAGCTGCCCCTCCTCGAGGGCTACCTCATCACCCGGGAGCGCGACGATGCGACCAATCCTGCTGGCCTCTTCGTCGCTCGGCTCCGCGTAGAGGACGAGCTGGCCACGGCCGTAGTCGGAGAGGTGGCGCTGCGTGCGGTCGACGAGGATGACCTCGTGTTCGAGCACGGTGGGGGACATGTTGCTCTCGAACGGCACGAAAAGGGACCAGTGCTCGACGAGCAGGCTTCGGGAGACAAGCATGGGCACCCAGTAGGCCCAGCAGACAACGACGGCCCAGACCATGGCTGGCGTGAAGCGACCGAGGCGGAGCGGTGGTGGCTCGGGCAGCGGATGCTTCGAAGCGGAGGCCGGGTGAGAGACGAAGATGAACTCGAGGACCCAGAAGAGCAGGCCCATGACGATGAGCGGGAAGGTGGGCGCGAAGGCGAAGTGGTTGAGCGCGAGCGCGAAGATGACCGACGCGGCCGACCAGATGCTGTTGGCGAGCAGCGCTGCCTTCGCCCTCCCCCGCTTGGCTGCATACCAACCCGGGCCGAGAAGGACGGCGAGCACCAGGTAGAGGATGGCGCGCCAGAGGGCCCGGAGCAGGATTAGCGACCAGTTCTTGCTTGAGGACTCGGACACGCGAAACTCCCAGCGCCACGACACATCGCGCGGCAGAGGCTCTGTAAGACGGTGGCGGACAGGACGCAATTTTGTGTCGCTGCGATGATTCTGCAAAGGAGCAGGAGCGGTGCGATTGCCCCGCCGTCTCCATGCAGCAGAACCGCCGTCATGCGCCATCTCTACAAGCTTGTTCTCTTTTCCATTCCCGTTGTTGCCGTACTGGCGGCCTTTTCGGGGTTCCCGCGGTACGACGTGCTTCAGTGCGCGGCTGCTGCGATTCTGGGAGGGTTCGGGCTTGTCTTGTGGCGTTTGTTGCCGGCCTCCGCGGCACCTGTGGCACCGTGGGCCAACTATGCGGGCGGCGCCTGGATTGCGTTGCTGCTTTGGGCGGTCACGCGGACGGCGCTCGGCGGGCTGACGGCCGAGTCGTACGATGCGCTGGCGCTGCTGATGGGAGCGACGCCGCTGCTGTTGGCAGCCGCCTACCCCCGCGATGGTGTGACGCTCGCGCCGCTGCTTCGGGTATCGGTGGCCGTCACCGCGATTGCCGTGGGCGTCTGCTCGTTGCTCGGGCTGACGGGCGTTGTCTTCCCCGCCTCCATCCCGACCGCGCCCCTCTTCGCAGCGCCACATCCCTTCTTTGACGACCCGCACCAAGCCGCAACCTGGCTCGCCGTCGCTCTGCCGCTGCTGGTATCGAGCGGCCTGGCCAGCGACGGTTGGCGGCGCGTGCTGTTCGGTGTAGGTGCGGGGTTCGCCGCGATCGCGCTCGGCCTTACCGACAGCCTGGGCGTCTGGTGGCCCATCGCGGCGGCCTCCATCATCGGGGCCATCTTCAGTGTCTTCGGCGGCACGGAAGGGGGAGGTGTGCGGCGGCTATTCGCCTGGCTCACGCCCTGGCTCGTAGCAGCGGCGCTCCAGGCGGTCCCCTCGCCGACGCTTCACGAGAGTGAGACAGACTCAGACAGCCTGCCCTCCTTCCGCACCGAGATTGAGACGGGCGCCGACAGCCAGTGGAGCGATGCAGATGCGCGGCACGCGCTTTCGAACGCGGCCTACGAGATGGCGAAGTCGAGCCAGCCCCTCGGCGCAGGTCCGGGGACCTTCGGCGCACGGGGCGCGGAGTTCCTCAACCACGATGACCCATGGGTTGCCAGCCACACAACCGGCCTGCCCTCTGCGCGCCGAGCCCCCTCGGCCTTCCTGCAGCAGGCTGCAGAGTTCGGCTTCCTGCTGCCGCTTCTGCTGATCGTGCTGTTTGGTGTCGCGATCAAGGACGGGAGCCGCGCCCCCGACAAGCAGGACCCCGCGCCGCCGATCATTCCTGCCCTCGGCGCCGCGGTCGCGGCCTACGCGGCTGGGCCGGGCTGGCTGACCGCAGCCTCGATCACGCTGATGGCAGTGGTCATTCTTGTGGCGATTGAACGGCCAATGAAGGCTGGCAAGCAGGCACTGGCGACGCGTCCGCTTCAGGGTGTGCTGGCGCTTGCCGTCGTGTTGCCGCTCGTCGTCTGGCCTCAGGTTCAGACCATCCGCTGGGGCATCACAACGGGCCGCGGGATGGTGCTTGCCTGGTATGCACACCTGTCGGATGCGGGCGATGCCTTCACGAAGGCGAACGAGATTCAGCCTCGATTCGAGTCATTCTACAACCTCGGCCTCTTGATGAAGTTCAAGCCCGACGGCGGTCTCCGCCCCGCGATGGCTGCGTTTCAGTCGGCGGTTGAACTCCGGCCCGGCTCGGCCATGTCGCGCTTCGCTCTCGCCGATTGCTTCTCGCGCATCGCACCGCCCAGCAAGGAGGAGGCCGAGCAGTCGCTCGGCAAGACCTCGGCCCTGCTGGAGCGGGCGCTCGACATCGACCCCAACCTCTACAAGGCGTCGGAGCTGTTGAGCGACGTCTACTTCATTCACCAGGAGCCCGACCGAGCGTTGGAGACGCTCCGGCGGGTCATCGAACGCCCCACCCCAGAGTCCTCCAAGTTCGAGGCCTATGTGCGCATCGGCCGGATGTACGAGGAGTCCAAGGAGGACCCAACGCGGGCGCTGGAGTTCTACGAGAAGGCCATTCCGCTCATCTCGACCAAGGAGCAGGCGGAGTACCTGAAGCACCGGGTCGCGACGGCCGAGAAGTGGAAGAAGGATGGCCAGCGCCCCGAAGAGGGGACCGAGGAGGAGGAGCACCCGCACGGCGCCTCCCATGAGATGGGTTCAGAGCCCGCGCACGACCATGAAGCGAGCGGCAGCGGCGCTCCCTAGCGTCCAAGGCTCAGGCCAGCCTGTGAGCCAAAACGACGAAGGGCTGCGCGAGGCAGCCCTTGATTCGAGGAAGAGGACCGCGGTCACTCTTTCCAGATGATGCGCCAGGGGCGGCGCTTGAGCTCGCGTACGAACTCGCGCATGTCTTCGAAGACCTCTTCGTCCTTGAAGAACTTTCCGATGGTGCCCTCGCCGGCCTTGATCTTGCTGACCATGGCGTCGACGTCGGAGGCTGCGTTGGCGCCATGCGCCGTCAGCTTCTCGATGTTGGCGATGGACTTGTCGATCTTGTCACGGTTGTCGGTGAGGATGCCGTCGGCCGAGGCGAGCGCGCTGCTGGCGTGCTTCATCACAGGGTCAATCTCCTTGGCCACGCCGGTCATGGTCTTGTCTGCGCTCTTGATAAGCGAGCGGACATTGGTGCCGTCGCCGACGCCCATATTGAGCGCGCCACCGAGTTTGGCGAACTCGTCGGTCGCCTTCTCGGTGTGGGTGAAGATGTTGTCGATCTTGTCGCGGTTCTCCTTCAGGACGCCGTCGACGTTGGCCATGATGCTGTCGATCTCTTCTTTGTTCTCTTTGATGCGCTCATCGAGTGTGCCGGCGAGGCTGCCGATGTTGTTGACGAAGGTGTCGATGTGGATGGGGTTGGCGCCACGGCCGTTGACCCGCTCGAGGACCTCCTGAAGCCCTCCGATGGTCTTGTAGGCCGACTGCAGGAGCATACCCATGCTCGGCGGGTCGATGCCCTTGAAGATTGTCCCTTCGACTGCGACCGCCTGCTTGGGGTCGCCGGCGTTGATCTCCACATAGGGCTCGCCGAGGACACCCTGGGTGGTGATGGTGAAGGAGGCATTCTTGTGAAGGACCGAGCGGGCCGACTCATCGAGCCAGACGGTCACCCGCACATAGACCGGCCAGGCGGTCTTCTCGTCCTTCATGCCGCCGAGGTAGTCGACGCTTCGGACGAGTCCCGAGGGGATGCCCGAGATTCGAACAGGGGCGCCGGACTTGAGGCCAGCCGCGTTGTCGAAGTCGACATAGACGGGGAAGCCCTTCTTGAGGGAGAAGTCACCGAGGACGAGCACGAAGGCGATCAGGATGCCTACGGCCGCCAGGACGAGCGCTCCCACCTTGAGTTCGATATTGGTCTCGTTGGGTCGCATCGGTGTTAGACTTCCATGGGGCCCTGAGGCCGCCCGTTGATGAACTGCTGCACGATGGCGTTGTCGGTTTCTCGATAGAGACTTGGCGGCCCGTCCAAAACAAACTGACCTTTGTAGAGCATGGCTACCCGGTCGGCAACGCCGAAGATGGAGCGGAGGTCGTGGCTGACGACGATGGAGGTGACGCCGAGGCGGTCCGACAGGTCGCGGATCAGGCGGTCGACGATGTTGGCAGAGATGGGGTCGATGCCAGTCGTCGGCTCGTCGAAGATGACGAAGTCGGGGTTGAGGGTGAGCGCCCTGGCGATGGCCACCTTCTTGCGCATGCCGTCGCCAAAGTCGGCCGGGTAGCGCTCGGCATGCTGGTCCATGTTGACGAGGGCGAGCTTGGCCTTGGCTTCGGAGCGGGCCTCGGCGAGCGAGAGTTTGAAGTGCTTTCGGATGGGCAGCGCGACATTGTCGAGCAGCGTCATGGAGTCGAAGAGGGTGGAGTTCTGGAAGACCATCGCGCAGCGTTTTCGGATGGGATAGTACTCCTCTTCCGTGAGGTTGGTGACCTCCACGCCGTCGAGGATGACGCGACCTGCATCAGGGCGGACAAGCCCAACGAGGTGTTTGACGAGCACGCTCTTGCCGGCGCCAGAGGAGCCGATGATGAACATGATCTCGCCCTTCTTCACCTCGAGGCTGACCCCGCGAAGCACCTGCTTGCTGCCGAAGGCTTTGTGGATGTCGATGAACTCGATCACGGCGGCCTAGCTGAAGAAGAAGATGTAGCCGACGCCGCTCAGCACGAAGTCGAGGATGGTGACGGCGAGGCTGGCGTTGACGACGGCCATGGTGGTGGCGGTTCCGACACCTTCGGAGCCGCCGAAGGCGGAGAGGCCGGCCTGCGAGGCGATGATGGGGATGGTGATGCCGTAGGCCAGCGCCTTGAGAGAGAAGATGATGAGGTCGCCCCACTCGAGCAGCGAGGTGTTGTAGAAGGTGGCGACATTCACCTCGAAGACCGTGTTGGCGACAAACATGCCGGTGCCGAAGGCGACGCAGAGCGCGACGCAGGAGAGCACGAAGGTCATCACGATGCTGGCAAGGAGGCGGGGAACCACCAGATACTGGATCGGCTCGGCGTTGTTCATGCGGAGGGCGTCGACCTGTTCGGTGACGACCATGCTGCCAATCTCTGCGGCGATACCGGTGCCAACGCGGGTGGCGAGCATCAGCGCGGTGACGGTGGGTGCAAACTCACGGAAGAGGAGCTGCAGGTAGAGCGCGCCCATGCCCTGGAGATCGCCGACGATGCGCTTGGCCTGAAAGCCGGACTGGAAGATGAGGATCATGCCGAGGAAGCCGAGCACGATCATGACAAAGGCGAGCGAGCGGTTGCCGATGAAGAAGCTCTGCTGCACGACCTCGCGCCAGCGGATGGGCTTCTTGAAGGCGTAGTAGAAGGCCAGGCTGCCCACACGCAGGATTTCCGTCACCTGCGTGACGATGGGCACGAAGATGACCCCTAGCTGGGCAATGCGCCGCTGCGTCGGACTCAGCGCGGCCACATAGGCTTGGGTGTGCTTGGTCATCGGCGAAGGTTCCGCGCTAGTGGAGAATCGAGGTGATGAAGTAGTCGAGCACGAAAATCAGGACGGCCGACGCGACGACAGAGTTGTTCACCGAACGGCCGACGCCGACTGCGCCACCGGAGGTGGTCATGCCATAGTGGCTGCTGACGACGGCGATGGCGACGCCAAAGGTGAAGGCCTTGAAGAGGCCGTTGAAGAGGTCTTCGAGCTTGATGTACTCGATGACGCTGGAGGCGAAGAGGCTGGGGGAGACGCCGAGGAGCACCTGGCCCGTGTAGGCGCCGCCGACGAGGGCGGTGAGGTCGCCGACAATGGTGAGCAGGAACATCATCAAGACGATGGCGATGAAGCGGGGCACCAAGAGGTAGGTGATCGGGTCGATGGCGAGCGCCCGGAGCGCGTCGATCTGGTCGGTGACCTTCATCGTTCCGAGCTCGGCCGTGTTGTTGGCGCCGACACGTCCCGAGAACATGAGGCCGATCATGATGGGGCCGACCTCACGGAGGGTGGCGAACCCCGCGCCCCAACCGAGCAGACCGAAGGCATCGAACTGCGCCACCAGCGCGCCCGACTGGATGACCATGATGGCGCCGGTGAGCAGCGCGGTGACCACGACGATCGGGGCGCTCTTGACGCCCACCTTGTAGAGGTTTCGCCAGGTCTCCATGCCGTCGAGTTTGGGCGGGAAGAAGCAGCGGATGACCTTGTAGAGCAGGACCGCCATGCCGCCCACATCCAGAGCGACCTCCATGAAGGCGGCGCCGAAGCGGGAGAGGAGTTTGAAGGGCGACAGAGCCTGCATCAGTCGTCCGCCTCCCCGCGCCAGAACTGGCCCACGAAGGGGCGTGTGGAGGCCTCGATTTCCTCGCGGGTGCCGCTGAAGACAATGCGTCCGTGGTCCATGAGGACAAAGGAGTCGCAAATGTCGCGCATGCCAAGAATGTCGTGGCTGACGACGATGGAGGTGGTTCCTCCGCGTTCGCGCCGCTCTTCGAGGAGGGCGAAGATTTTGCCGGAGGTGACCGGGTCGAGACCTGCGGTTGGGTCGTCGTAAAAGAGGATGGGCGGATTGGCGATGACCGCGCGGGCGAAGGTTACCCGCTTCTTCATGCCGCCGGAGAGCTCGTTGGGGAAAAGCTTCTGGGTGTTCGGGAGGTCGACTGCGAGGAGGAGGCGGTTGACCTCATCGCGGATTTCCTCCTCGGTCCGGCCGCCAAGTTGGCGGAGCGGGAAGCCGATGTTCTCCTCGACCGTCATGAAGTCGAAGAGCGCGTAGTTCTGGAAGAGCATACCGATTTTGGAGCGGACGCTGGTCATCTCCACATCGCCGATGCCGACAACCTCGGTGCCGTCGATGAGGACGGAGCCGCTGTCGGGCCGCACGAGCCCCGCGCAGATTTTCATGAGCAGGCTCTTGCCTGCGCCGCCCGGCCCGATGAGGCCCACCTGGGTCCCTTGGGGTATGACGAGGTTGACGCCGTTGATGACGCACTCGTGGCCGCGATACTTGTAGACCTCGGAGATGCGGATCATGGGGCGCCCTCACCGGTGAAGAGCGTCTGCGCTTTGCGGGTGAAACGGCTGTCGGGAAAGGTCTCGCGCAACTCCGCGAGCATCGCCGCGGCCTCGTCTCGGTGGCCGGCAGCCAGAAGGAGCCGGACAATGTCGAACCCGGTGTCGTCACGCTTGAGCGACAGGTCGTAGGTGTCGCGGAATCGATGGAGCACGGCGACCGCGTCGAGCAGCCGGCCCTGCTGCTCACGAATCGCAGCCATGCGGAGCAGTGCAGGGACGTAGTAGCGCGACTCGTAGTCGGCCATGATCCAGCTCACTTCGCGCTCGTCGAGCATGTCCTCGAGCGTCCCGTACTCCATGGCAGTGTTGCCGAGCCGGCCATAACAGGCGGCAGCGCGCCAGGCTGCGTCGTCCGTAAAGCTGCTGCGCGGAAAACGCCGCGTGAGTTCGAGGTAGCGGCCAAGCGCCTGCTTGGGGTCGTTGAGGTCTTCGTCGGCGATACGGGCGATCCGGTAGAGCGCGTCATCGGCGACTTCGGTATCCTGCAGGCGGGTGTAGACGCCCTCCGCATAGCGGAGTGCGCCCGCGTGATCGCCCTGCCCGCGCAGCCGCTCCACCATCGCGTCAAAGGCGTCGGGCGCAAAGGAGGTGTTGGGATAGCTGAGCAACATCAGCTCAAACCAACGCGCAGCCTCGACCTCATCCTTCTCCTGCTCGCGAGCGATCAGCGCCATGCGGTAGAGGGCTTCGCCGGCATCGTCGTCGTAGACGGAGGTGGGGGAGCCAGCGATGCGCAGGTAGGCGGCACGGGCCTCGGCGAGGCGGCCGCGGTGCTCGTCCATGAGGGCGCGCCGGAACTGGACGTAGCGGAGCAGGTCGACGCGGTCGGCCTTCCAAGCGAGCCCATCGTAGGCCTCTGCGGCACGGTCGAATGCACCTTCGTCCGCGAGGCGGTCGGCGTTGACCAGGCCGCGGGTGAAGTCGAACTGGCTGCGGGCCATGCCGCAGCCGCCGAGCAGGAGCGCAGCCATGATGGAAAGGAGGAGGCGCCTCACGGGTGGGCCTCCGCGGTGGTCACGGCCGGTCGGGTGCGCCGGCGCGCGGGCGCAAGGCGGCGGGCATCCGCAGCGCGGAAGGCGGCGATTTCAGGACGCGACGGCTCGGCCTCGGCCCAGGCGCGTGCAGCAAATGCGGGGTCGGCGCCCTGTCCGTTCAGCAGCGCAGCCTCGAGGGCATCGAGCGCGGCCACGGTTGCTGCAGGTAGACCGAACTCTCCGAGGTTGGCGGGCCGTTGGGTCTGGAGCGAGGGCTCGATGGCGGCGACGGCCTCGTTTGCGTCACCTGTCCCGAGCCAGGCAAACAGGTCGGCGACGACCCCCGCGGGGTTTGCCAGCACCTCATCGTAGCCCACCCACCGGGCGTCGAGGCCACGAGCATGGACATCGCGCATCAGGACGAGGTGCTCCTCCCACCAGCCGAGCGGCGGCGGAAGGCTAGGCTCGCGGCCGCGCTTCGACTCCGGGTCGCGGGCGCTGGCGGCTTCGAGATCGCGGAGCCGCTGCAGCGAAGCCGCGTAGGCGCGCCAGGGGCGAACGCAGATGATGAGCCGGTCGAGGTAGGCACGCTCCGTCTTCACAACGCCGTGCGCGAAGACCTTGATGGCAACCTGTTTGAGGTCGTCGGAGGCGAGATAGAGGCCCGTCTCGGGGTGGGGATTGGTCCGATAGTAGATGCCATTGCGGTAGTCAGACTCGAAGAAGCCACGGGGGTTGGCGGCCGCAATCCGGCGGTCCCACCCGCGCGGGAAGGCCTCGCCAAGGCTTTGCAGCCCGGCCCGTCGCAGCACCTGCATCCACATGGAGGTGCCCGACCGCTTCGTTCCCGATACTACGATCATCTGGATGGATGCCTGCGCCTGCCGCCAAATCTGACAGTCGGCACCTATTCGGACGGAGGCAGCGGGTCAACCAACCGGCTCGCCGTCAGCGTTGCGCCACGAGGGCGGCGACATCACGGAGCAGCGCCTCGGTGTCGTCCCAGCCGAGGCAGGCATCGGTGATGCTTTGGCCGTAGCGCAGCGGCTGGTTTGCAGCGAGCGACTGCCGGCCTCCGACGAGGTGGCTCTCCAGCATGAGCCCCATGAGTCCGGCTTCTCCTGCGGCGAATCGGGCTGCGACCTCGCGCGCCACGGCAGGCTGCCGCTCAGCGTCGCGGCCGCTGTTGCCGTGGCTGCAGTCGACCATCAGGTGGGGTTCGAGTCCGCGCGCGGTCAGCATGGAGACGGCACCGGCGACCTCGGCCGCCCCAAAGTTTGTCCCCTCGGTGCCGCCGCGCAGGATGAGATGGGTCCGCGGGTTTCCGGCGGTGGTCATCAGCGCGACCTCCCCGGCGGCCGTTGCTCCGACGAATCGATGGGGTTCGCGGGCCGCGACGAGCGCATCGACGGCAACCTTCACGCTCCCCGAGGTGGCATTCTTGAAACCCACCGGCATCGGCAGGCCAGAGGCGACCTCCCGGTGAAGCTGGCTCTCCACGGTCCGCGCTCCGATGGCGCCCCAGGCGACCGCATCGGCGAGGTAATGAGGGGTAACGGGATCGAGGAACTCGGTTCCTGTAGGCAGACCAAGGTCGGCGAGGTCGACCAGCAGGTGCCGGG
>CAIWGR010000274.1 GCA_903912275.1 uncultured delta proteobacterium | reverse complement strand
GCAGATCCTCTTCGGGAAGGATGCGCGAGACGACACCCTTGTTTCCGTGGCGTCCGGCCATCTTGTCGCCGACCATGAGCTTGCGCTTCACGGCGACATAGACCTTGACGAGCTTGATGACGCCGGGCCCGAGTTCATCGCCCTTCTGGAGCTTCTGAATGCGCTCCTGGGTCTTGAGGCGGATGGCCTGCGTCTGCTCGTCGAGGTAGGTCAGGATGATGTCACGACGACGGTCGGCGTCGGGGACTTCGACGATCGAGATGCTCTTCCAGTAGCGGCGCGCGACGCCGTCGAGCACTTCACGGGTAAGCGTGGTGCCACTCTTGATCAGGACGCGCTTCTTCTCATCGATGAGATCGGAGGAGAGGGTGTTGCCCTCAACCAGCTCACGAACGCGGCGGTAGGCGGCATCGCGAAGGATGTTGATCTCGTCGTTCTCGTCCTTGAGGAGCGCACGCTCTTCCGTCTCGAGAATCTGCTTGGAGCGCTCGTCGAGGTCGGTACCCTTGCGGCTGAAGACCTTGGCGCCGATAACGATGCCGCGGGTGCCGGGGGGCATACGCAGAGACGAGTCACGAACATCACCGGCCTTCTCACCGAAGATGGCGCGAAGGAGCTTCTCTTCGGGGGAGAGCTGGGTCTCGCCTTTGGGCGTGATCTTTCCGACGAGAATGTCGCCGGCGTTGACCTCCGCGCCGATGCGGATGATGCCCGCGTCGTCGAGGCTGCCGAGCGCTTCGTCGCCGACGTTCGGGATGTCGCGGGTGATCTCTTCCTTGCCGAGCTTGGTATCGCGGGCAACGCACTCGAACTCCTCGATGTGGATCGAGGTGTAGAGGTCCTGCTTCACCACGCGCTCAGAGATGAGGATGGAGTCTTCGTAGTTGTAACCGTTCCAGGGCATGAAGGCGACGAGGACATTCTGGCCGAGCGCGAGCTCACCTCGGTCGGTCGCTGCGCCGTCAGCGATAACATCGCCCTTCTTCACCCGCTCGCCCTCGCGGACGATGGGCTTCTGGTTGAGGCAGGTGCTCTGGTTGGAGCGCTGGAACTTGATGAGCTTGTAGATGTCGGGGCGAGCCGCGATGTTCTCATCCTCGGAGTCGGCCTTGACGACGATGCGCCCTGCATCGACGGTCTCGACGACGCCGTTGTGGCGGGCGACAATGGTGACGCCCGAATCGCGCGCGACGGACAGCTCCATGCCAGTGCCAACAAGGGGCGAATTGGTGCGGACAAGCGGAACCGCCTGACGCTGCATGTTCGAACCCATGAGGGCGCGATTTGCGTCGTCGTGCTCAAGGAAGGGGATGAGTGCCGCGGCAACCGAGACAAGCTGGTTCGGCGAGACATCCATCAAGGTGATCTCGGAGGCCGGCAGGTAGGTCGGCTCGCCATGCGAACGGCAGGCAACGCGATCGTCGTCGAGGAAGGAGCCATCAGCCTTGAGCTTGGTGGTAGCCTGGGCAATGTTGTTCTTCTCTTCGTCGAGCGCCGAGAACCACTCTACGGTCTCGCTCGGAGTGCCGTTGGCCACGCGGCGGTAGGGCGACTCGATGAAGCCATACTCGTTGACGCGAGCGAAGGTCGCGAGCGACGCGATAAGTCCGATGTTCGGACCTTCCGGCGTCTCAATCGGGCAGATACGACCGTAGTGGGTCGGATGGACGTCACGGACCTCGAAGCCGGCGCGCTCGCGGGTCAGACCGCCGGGCCCGAGAGCCGAGAGGCGACGCTTGTGCGTAACCTCCGACAGGGGGTTGGTCTGGTCCATGAACTGCGAGAGCTGGCTGGCACCGAAGTACTCTTTGACGACGGCCGTGACCGGCTTGGAGTTGATGAGATCATAGGGCATGAGGGTGTCGAGCTCTTGGCTCTGGCCCATGCGCTCCTTGATGGCGCGCTCCATGCGAACGAGCCCGATGCGGTACTGGTTCTCGAGGAGCTCGCCAACGGCGCGGACCCGACGGTTACCGAGGTGATCAATGTCGTCGATCTTTCCGTTGGTGGCCTTCAGATCGAGGAGGTGCCGGACTGTCTCGATGATGTCGCGCGAGTGGAGAACCGTAAAGTCGAGCGGGTAATCCAGGTTGAACTTGTGGTTCAACTTGAGACGGCCAACGCGGCTGAGGTCGTAGCGCTCCGACTTGTAGAAGAGGTTCTCGAAGAGCGTTTCCGAGGTCTCGGGGGTGGCCGGGTCGCCCGGGCGCAGCCGCTGGAAGATCTCGATGCGGGCCTCTTCGGGGCTGGAGACCTTGTCAATGGCAAGGGTATCGCGCAGGAACGAGCCGACCTTGATACCGTCGATGAAAAGCACGCGGATCTGCGTGCAGCCACGGGCGCGAAGGATGGCAAGCTTGCTAGCAGTGAGCTGCTCATTGCACTCAAGGATGATCTCGCCCGTCTCCTCGTCGTAGACGTCTTCGGCGGAGTACTTCGCGTAAAGTTCATCGTCGCCGATGCCCATGCGCTCGAGCCCGAGCTTCTTCATCTGGCGAAGCTTGGCCTTGGTGATCTTCTTCTTGGAGCGAACCAGGAAGGTGCCCGGCTCCTCAGGGTTCTCGATATCGACCGAGGCGACGGTGTCGGTGTGCAGGTCGATATCGATGACTTTCTCCGCGCGGCCGTCAAAGTAGATCTGCTCCGTACGATAGAAGAGGCCAAGGATTTCCTCTGCCGAGAGACCCGCGCGATCGGCTTCGGGATCCTTCCGATCGGGGTTCGGCGGGGTCTTGTAGAGAGCACGCAGAAGCACCGTGGCCGGCAGCTTGCGACGGCGGTCGATGCGGACATGGAGGATGTCCTTCGCATCGAACTCGAAGTCGATCCACGAACCCCGGTAGGGGATGATGCGAGCCGAGTAGAGCAACTTGCCGGAGGAGTGCTGCTTGCCGCGATCATGATCGAAGAAGGCGCCGGGCGACCGGTGAAGCTGGCTGACGATAACGCGCTCGGTGCCGTTGATGATGAAGGTACCATTGTTGGTCATCAGCGGGATTTCGCCGAAGTAGACCTCCTGTTCCTTCACGTCGCGGATGGAGCGAACGCCGGTGTCCTGGTTGAGATCCCAGACGACAAGCCGGATGCTCACCTTGACGGGTGCGGCGTAGTTCATGCCACGCGCGATGCATTCATCGACATCGTACTTCGGCTTCTCGAGCCGGTACTCAACGAACTCCAGCGAGCAGTTCTCGTTGTAATCCTTGATCGGGAAGACGGACTTGAAGACAGCCTGAAGGCCGATGTCTTCGCGTTTTGCCTTGGGATCGGCCTGCAGGAACTGCTCGTAGGAGCGCTTCTGGATGTCGATAAGGTTGGGAATCTCCACATGCCTGTCGAGGCGTGCGAAGGCTTTGCGGATCCGGAAGTTGGTCTGAACGACAGAGGACATCCAGTTCACCTAGGAGACAGGGGGTTGAACCCGTTGATAAAGTGCAAACAAAAGCCCCGCTCCATCGCCAGAAACCGGCGACGGTACGAGGTTGCGTGGGGTCCACGCGAACGAACGGAGGGAGGCGGAAATTCCCTTTCCGATGATTGACAGAGTCAGTCGGATTCGAACAGCGGGGGTCACGGGGAGCGTTCTGAGAGCGGAACTCCCAGAACATAGCGGAGCGGTGGTCTAGAAGAGGAGAGCGGGTTCGTCAAGGGGAGCAAACAGCGGGCGGCTGCTCAAAAACGGAAAACGCGCAGACGAGCTGCGCGCACTCCTCGTCCCGAAGGCCGAGATTACTTGAGAGCAACCTTGGCGCCGGCCTCTTCGAGCTTCTTCTTGAGGGCGGTGGCCTCATCCTTGGAGATGCCCTCCTTGATGGGCTTCGGCGCGGCCTCGACGAGATCCTTGGCCTCCTTGAGGCCCAGAGCGGTGATCTCACGAACGACCTTGATGACGCCGATCTTGTTATCGCCAGCGGCCTCGAGGACCACGGTGAACTCGGTCTGTTCGACGGCAGCAGCAGCAGCCGGGGCAGCAGCAGCAGGGGCAGCGGCGACGGCGGCAGCAGCCGACACGCCCCACTTCTCCTCGAGCTCCTTCACGAGGCCAGCGAGTTCCATGACATTGAGGTTAGAGAGGTATTCGACGACAGATTCGCGGGTTGCCATGGGATGGTTCCATTGGTTGTGCCGTCACGACGACGGCGAGAGTTGAAAAGACGAGGGGAAGACGAACTAGGCAGCCTCTTCGAGGCTTGCCTTGCGCGCGGTAAGAACTGTGAGGAAGGAGGTCGGCGCAGCCGCGAGGGTGCGGACCGCCTTGGTCGGGACCGCCATGAGGAGGCCGAGGAAGGAGGAGCGAAGCTCGTCGCGGCTCGGCATCTTGGAGAGGGCCTCAACGCCAGCGGTGTCGAGGAGCTGGCCGGCAAAGTAACCGCCGTGAACGCCAAGCTTGTCCTTCTCCTTCTTGAAGGAGAGGACGACCTTCGCCGCTGCGACGGGGTCGGTGGGGTGATAGGCGAGGGCCATGGGGCCCTTGAGGCTGTCGCCGAAGATCTTTGCGTCGCTGTCAGCAAGCGCCAGACGGGCAAGCGTGTTCTTGACCACTTCGAGGTTCGCGCCCTGGGCCCGCAGGCGGCGGCGGAACTCGTTGACGTCGTTGACGCTGATGCCGGTGATGGAGGTCGCGACGATCGCGGGCGCTCCAGCAAGTTCGGCCTTGAGGGCCTCGACGGACTCGGCTTTCTGTGTGCGGTTCATGATGATTCCCGATGTTGGGTAGAGAGAAAAACAAAGCCCCGTTCAAAAGAGGCGAACGGGGCTGCGCATTGCTGCGAGCGTTCCATTCGATCTCCGCCGGAAATTAAGCCCGAAGGCACCGACTTCTCAGACCGCGGCGACGCGATGTGTGTAGCGAGGGCCTCTTAGCGGCCCGCGCGCCTAAGATCAAGCGACTGTCGATCCGAGTTCGACGCGAACGCCGGGCCCCATGGTGCTGGAGACCGTGATCCGGCGCATGTAGGTGCCCTTCGCGGTTGCGGGCTTGAGGCGGTTGAGGGTCTCGATGAGGGCGGCGAAGTTATCGGCGAGCTGCTCGGCGGTGAAGGAGGCCTTGCCGAGGGGGGCGTGGAGGATACCCGCCTTCTCGACGCGGAACTCAACACGACCAGCCTTCATGTCACGGACGGCCTGGGCGACGTCAAAGGTGACCGTGCCAACCTTGGGGTTGGGCATCAGGCCGCGAGGTCCGAGGACCCGACCGAGACGACCGACGACACCCATCATGTCCGGGGTGGCGATGGTGGCGTCGAAGTCCATGAAGCCTTCCTGAATCCGCTGGGCGAGTTCGTCGCCGCCGACGATATCGGCGCCGGCCTCACGGGCCTCACGCTCCTTCTCGCCCTTGGCGAAGACGGCGACGCGGATGGTCTTACCGGTACCATGGGGGAGAACAACGGCGCCGCGGACCATCTGGTCGGCGTGGCGGGGATCGACGCCGAGGTTGACGGCGACATCGACAGTCTCATTGAACTTGGTGGAGGCTGTCTGCTTGACGAGTTCGAATGCCGCGAGCACCGGGTAGGCGCGCAGGCGATCGACCTGCGTACGGGCTGCGTTGAGACGCTTGCTTTGAGTGCGCATGGGTCAGTTCTCCTAGTTACGAACGATGTCGACGCCCATGGAGCGCGCGGTACCTTCAATGGTACGCTTCGCAGCTTCGAGGGATTCGGTATTGAGGTCAGTGAGCTTTTGCTTGGCGATCGACTCCACCTGCGCAGCGGTCAGTTTGCCGACCTTGTCGCGGTTGGGGACAGCCGAGCCCTTCGAGAGTCCCAGTTCCTTGCGGATCAGCACGGAGGCTGGGGGGGTCTTGAGGATGAAGGTGAAAGAGCGGTCACTGTAGACGGTGATCAACACGGGGATGATCAGGTCGCCCTTGTCAGCGGTCTGCGCATTGAACTGCTTGCAGAACTCCATCAAGTTCAAGCCGTGCTGACCGAGCGCCGGTCCGACGGGCGGGGCTGGCGTGGCCTTCCCTGCCTTGAGTTGCAACTTCACAACTGCTGTTATCTTCTTTGCCATGATTCATCTCCCATGTCGGTTAATGCCGTGAGGGCCCAGCCCTCTGCATGGTACAAGCGATGATGGAGCCGCCTAGGCGGTGACGGGCTCCACTTGTACGAAATCGAGTTCAACCGGGGTTGCGCGTCCAAAGATGGAGACGAGTACCCGGACTTTTGACTTGTCTTGGTTCACTTCTTCGACGGCGCCGGAGAAGTTCTTGAAGGGACCATCGATGACCTTCACGCTGTCGCCAACATGGAAGGTAGCGGTCGCCTTGCTGGGGCGTAGGCCATCCTTCATCTGCCCGAGGATGCGCTCGATTTCTTTCGGCGGAACGGGGGGCGGCGTGACTGCGTTGCCGACGAACCCGATGATGCGGGGGGTGTCCTTCACGATGTGCCACATCTCTTTGGTCAGGTCGAGCTGAACCAGGATGTAGCCCGGGAAGAACTTCTTCTCTTTACCAGCCTTCTCGCCCTTCTTGGGGTCGGCGGCCGGGGTTTCGGTGGGGATGATGACCTCGCCGAGACAATGGGTCAGGTTGTGGTTCTTGGCGCTCTCTTCGAGGCCAATCTTGGCCTTCTTCTCGAAGCCCGAGTGGGTATGCAACACATACCACTTGAAGTTGTTCTGGATTTCTTCCGACATGTGATTGTCCCGAGTCGCTATCAAGAGCGGAAAATGGCGCCGGTGAGGAGCCGCCAGAAGAGATCGGTGAGGAAGATGCAGACCGAGACGATGACGGAGACGGAGATGACGGTCCAGGAGGACTTCTTGATCTCGTCGGTGGTGGGCCATGCGACCTTGGTCATCTCCATGGCAACTTCGTTGACATAGGTGCTTGCGCGTTCGCTTTTGTTGATTCCAACGATGATGCCGACGGAGGCCACAACTCCCAGCAGCGCGGAGAGTTTGAGGTCTGCAACGAGCGTGGGGTCAGCCGTGGGGCCCGCGAGCCCAAGGAGGAGCTCAAACGACCTTGCGAGTACCCAGGCCACAATGACCCCGAGCACAATGTAGGCGATACTTACGTATCTTGAGACGTTTTCCATGGATGCTTGCTTACGGAGACTTTGATGTAGCCGCGTTGCGGAGAAATTCGCGAGCAGGGCAGGAGGGATTCGAACCCACAACACGCGGATTTGGAATCCGCTGCTCTACCATTGGAGCTACTGCCCTTGACGCGGCCGGAGCCGCCCGAAGTTAGACGAGGATGGTGGCGACGACGCCAGCGCCAACAGTACGGCCGCCTTCGCGAATTGCGAAGCGGAGACCCTTGTCCATGGCGATGGGGGTGATGAGCTTGACCTTCAGCTTGACGTTGTCGCCAGGCATGACGATCTCGCGATCCTCAGGCAGGGTGATGACGCCGGTGACGTCGGTCGTGCGGAAGTAGAACTGCGGGCGGTAGCCCTGCGTGAAGTGGGTGTGACGGCCGCCCTCGTCCTTGGAGAGGATGTAGACCTCAGCCTCGAACTCGGTGTGGGGCGTGATGGAGGCCGGAGCAGCCAGAACCTGGCCGCGCTCGACATCTTCCTTCTTCGTGCCACGAAGGAGGAGACCGACGTTGTCGCCAGCCTCGCCGCGGTCGAGGAGCTTACGGAACATTTCGACGCCGGTGACCGTCGTCTTGACCGTGTTCTTGAGACCGACGATCTCGATTTCCTCGCCGACCTTGATGACGCCACGCTCGATACGACCGGTGACGACCGTGCCGCGACCCGAGATCGAGAAGATGTCTTCGACCGGCATCAGGAAGGGGCGGTCCACTTCGCGCTTCGGCATCGGGATGAAGGAGTCGACCGCGTTCATCAGCTCGATGATCTTGTCGCGACCGATCTCGTTGTTCGTGTCGTTCATCGCGTTCGACGCCGAGCCGCGGATGATCGGGGTGTCGTCGCCGGGGAACTCGTACTTGCTGAGGAGCTCACGCACCTCCATGTCGACGAGGTCGAGGAGCTCTTCGTCATCAACAAGGTCAACCTTGTTCATGAAGACGACGATGTGGGGGACGCCAACCTGACGGGCGAGCAGGATGTGCTCACGGGTCTGGGGCATCGGGCCGTCGGCAGCCGACACGACCAGGATCGCGCCGTCCATCTGGGCCGCGCCGGTGATCATGTTCTTGACGTAGTCGGCGTGTCCGGGACAGTCGACGTGCGCGTAGTGGCGCTCTGCCGTCTCGTACTCGACGTGGGCCGTGGCGATCGTGATACCACGCTCGCGCTCCTCGGGCGCCTTGTCGATTTCGTCGAACTTGATCGCCTTGCCCTTGCCGCTCATCTGCGACATCACCTTGGTGATGGCAGCCGTCAGCGTCGTCTTGCCATGGTCAACGTGACCGATGGTGCCGATGTTGACGTGGGGCTTGTTACGCTCGAACTTCTCCTTGGACATGACGCTTCCTCTCTTCTGGTTTTGGTCGACGACTAAGACAACGAACCCCCGGCCTTCGCAACGATCACTTCCTGAACGGTGCGGGGGACGGGCTCGTAATGGTGAAACTGCATCGCGTAACTGGCTCTGCCCTGCGTAAGGGAGCGGACGCTTGTAGCATAACCGAACATTTCAGACAATGGCACTTGTGCACGAATCGCCTTCAGCCCGAAGTTCTCTTCGATGTCGACAACGTGGCCTCTGCGCCGGTTGATGTCGCCGATGACATCGCCCAAATGTTCTTCAGGAACAGTCACTTCCACATCAAAGACTGGCTCGAGGAGCTGGACGACGGAACGACGCGCTGCCTCTCGGAAGGCCAGTGAGCCTGCGATCCGGAACGCCTGCTCTGAGGAGTCGGCCAAGTCGAAAGATCCGTCGTACAGTTTCACGGCCACGTCCAGCATAGGATACCCGATCAGTGCGCCGTTGTCGGCCGACTCGCGCACGCCCTTCTCTACGGCTGCAACGTAGATGGCCGGCACGGCCTCTTCCTTCGCAGTGTTGCTGAAGGTGATACCGCTGCCCCGGGGTGTGGGAGCCACCTCGAGCCAGACATGGCCGTACTGACCTTTGCCCACCATCTGACGGATGAACTTGCCCTCGCCCTGCGCTACGGCGCCGACCGTCTCACGGTAAGCGACTTGAGGCTTACCAATCGCCGCATCGACCTTGAACTCGCGCATGAGGCGATCGACGATGATTTCGAGGTGCAGTTCGCCCATCCCAGAGATCAGCGTCTGTCCGGTCTCTGTGTCAGCCGACACACGGAAAGACGGGTCCTCGACCGCAAGACGCTGCAGGCTCTGCGCCAGCTTCTCCTGGTCTGCTTTGGTACGGGGCTCGATGACAATCGAGATGACCGGCTCAGGAAAGACCATACGCTCCAAGATGATCGGAGCCTTCTCGTCGCAGAGCGTATCTCCCGTTGTCGTGTAGCGAAGTCCAACCGCAGCGACGATTTCGCCAGCCGACGCAGTCTCAACGTCCTCGCGCTTGTTGGCATGCATTTGCAGAAGCCGGGTG
>CAIWGR010000273.1 GCA_903912275.1 uncultured delta proteobacterium | reverse complement strand
CTACGAGAACGGTCACATCACCTACATGCGTACCGACTCGACCAACCTCTCTGAGCAGGCGGTCGGTGCGATTCGTGCCACCATCGTGGACCGCTACGGCGACAAGTATCTCTCGCCCAAGCCCAAGCAGTTCGACACCAAGGCCAAGGGAGCCCAGGAGGCGCACGAGGCCATCCGGCCTGCCGGCACCCGCATGGCGACGGCCGAAGAGCTCCGGCTCTCGGGCGATGAGGCCCGCCTCTACGACCTGATCTGGAAGCGCGCGGTCGCCACGCAGATGGCCGACGCCATCGTCGCCTTCACCAATGTGGAGCTCGCCATCCGGGCCTCCGACGGCCGCGAGGCGCTCTTCAAGACCTCCGGCCGCGAAGTGCTCTTTCCCGGCTTCCTCCGCGCCTATGTCGAAGGGACCGACGACCCGGATGCAGCGCTCGACGACCAGGACAAGCTCCTGCCTTCGATGAAGGAGGGCGATGCCCCGCTCAACCGCGAGGTGATGCCGCTCGGCCATGAGACCCGGCCGCCTGCACGCTTCACCGAGGCGACGCTGGTCAAGGCGCTCGAGAAGGATGGCATCGGCCGTCCCTCGACCTACGCATCGATCATCAAGACCATCCTCGACCGCGGCTACAGCTTCATCAAAGCGAAGCAGCTGGTCCCCACGTTCACCGCCTTCGCCGTGACAGCGCTGCTCGAGCGGACGATGAGCAAGATGGTCGACCTCGATTTCACCGCCAAGATGGAGGCCGAACTCGACGACATCAGCGACCGCGAGGAGAAGACGGCCTACCTCAAGCGCTTCTACAACGAGCAGATTCTGGTGGGCATCGGCGAGGCAACCAGCGTGGACCCGAAGGCCATATGCACGATCGAGCACGCCAAGTTCGGCCACTTCGCCATCCGCGTGGGCAAGTTCGGCCTCTACACCGAGGCGCCGGCCATCGACGGCGAGACGCCGGTTCGCGCAAGCATGCCGCCCGACACGGCGCCGAGCGAGGTCACGGAGGAGTGGCTCAAGCAGCTCATCGACCGCAGCGCGGCGAGCACGTCGGCGATGGGCATGCACCCCGAAAGCGGGCTCCCTGTCTACCTACTCAACGGCCGTTTCGGCGCCTATGTGCAGCTCGGCGAGACGAGCGACGAGAAGGGTGCCGATAAGCCCAAGCGGGCCAGCCTGCCCAAGGGCAAGGTGCCCGAGAGCCTGACCTTCGAGGAGGCTGTCGAGCTGCTCCGGCTGCCGCGCGAAGTGGGAACCCACCCCGAGACCGGCAAGCCGATCACCGCTGCCATTGGCCGCTTCGGCCCCTACGTTGAACATGAGCGCGTGTTCGCCTCGCTCACGCCTGCCGACGATGTGCTGACGGTCGGACTGGCGCGTGCGCTGGAGCTCTTCGTTGCCAAGAGCGCCAAGGGCGGCCGCGCCTCTGCGACACCCATCCGCGTTGTGGGCCAGCACCCCACCGACAAGACCGAGATTGGCATCTTCGAGGGCAAGTATGGCCGCTATGTGAAGCATGGCGACATCAACGCCACGCTCCCCAAGGGCAGCAACTCCGACGACCTCACGCTCGATGAGGCGCTGGCACTACTCGCGGAAAAGGCGTCACGCCCGCCCTCTGCAAAGCCGGGTCGCCGCGGTGCCCCCAAGGCGCGGGCGGCAGCCAAGCCGGCCGTGAAGGCAGCCGCGGCCAAGCCGGCTGCAAAGAAGGCCGCTCCCAAGAAGTCCATCGCGGCGAAGGCGCCGGCCAAGACCACCGCATCCAAAGCACCTGCCAAGACCGCTTCCGCGAAGGCGGCAAAGGGCAAGGGCTGAGTCGCACACCCACCCCGCGGAGCGAGCGCTCATGCGCCGCTGCGTTGACTTCCGCCATTGCATCAAGCATAAGCGGCCACCGCTCGGGCAGTGAGCCCTCGCAAACACAAGAGTGAAAATGCCGAAAGAAGAGTCCATTGAGGTTAGCGGCACCGTCAAAGAGCCGCTCAAGAACGCCATGTTCCTCGTCGAGCTCGAAAACGGTCACGAGGTCCTCGCACATGTCTCCGGCAAGATGCGGCGCCACTTCATCCGCATTCTTCCTGGCGATGTCGTGAAGATGGAGCTCAGCCCCTACGACCTCACCCGCGGTCGTATCGTCTTCCGCGAAGCCTGAGCGAACCCGCACGACGGGAGCACGCCTTGGTGAGCGCCTCTCCGTCGTCTTGAAATTGAATTTCAATATTGCTATCGGAGTCCTCGTAACCGAAATTCGGTTCGGAGGCCCTCATGCATCCCACGCTCGCACAGCTCCCCGCAGGTCGCACCGCACGCGTCACCGACCTCCGTGGCTGCGCTGAGTCCTGCCAGCGACTCATGGAGATGGGCTTCACGCGCGGCACCCTCGTCGAGGTGCTCCTCCGCGGAACGCCCTCGCTCATCCGTCTCCGGCATGGCCGCGTGACGCTCTCCGCCGAGCTCGCCCAAGCCGTCCTCGTTGGCTGATCACGGCACGCGCCTAGGAGGGCCGATGCTCGACCAAATCCTGCGCGTCGCGGTCGCCGGCAACCCCAACGCGGGCAAGTCGACCCTCTTCAACACGCTCACCCACGGGCGTGAAAAGACGGGCAACTACCCGGGCATCACCACCGAGGCCAAGCGGGGCCTCTGGCACGACCTCTCGCTCTTCCCAGCGGGCGCGCCCCGCGTTGAACTGCTCGACCTGCCGGGCGCCTACTCGCTGCACGCGCACTCGCCAGAAGAGGCGGTCAGCTACCGGGTTCTCTCCGACGGTGCGCCGGGGAGCGAGGCGCCGCAGGCGCTCATCGTCGTCGTCGATGTGATGAACCTCGAGCGCAACCTCTTCTACGCGCTCCAGCTCCTTGAGCTCGGCCGGCCCACCGTTGTTGCGCTGAGCATGACCGACCGCCTCGCTGCGCAGGGCGGGACGCTCCAACTTCAGCGGCTCGCGGAGGTGCTCGGCGTTCCGGTCGTCGATGCACGGCGCGACGACCCCGCGACACCAAAGCGGCTCGCAGACGCGCTGGTTCAGGCGATGGCTGCGCCGGGCGCGGAGCGACGCTGGATCTGGCCCGATGCGCAGGTCGAGGCCAGCTTCCGCGATCTCGCCGACAGGCTCGCCGAGGCCACGGCTTCGGAGCGTCGCGGCGCCGATGGAACGCTGGGATGGTGGCTCTCGTCACAGGTGGAGGCGGGCGAAATCTCGCCGGCGACGGCGCCGCTGCGCGCAGAGCTCGATGCGCTCGCAGCGCGTTACTTCACGGGCGAGCCCGGCGTGCCGGCGCGCGATCAGATGGCACGCGCCGCCATCGAGGCCCGCTACGCCTGGATTGACCGGAAGGTGGCGCCGCTGCTCGACCTGCCTGCATCGGCCGAGTCACGCAGCGACCGGATTGACCGCGTCGTCACCCATCCCGTCGCCGGCCCGCTCCTCTTCCTTGCCACGATGGGGCTGCTCTTCCAGCTCATGTTCGTCGGCGCAGACCCGCTCATCTCGCGCATCGAGGAGGCCTTCGGCGCGCTCGGAAGATGGCTCGGCGGAGCGCTGCCGCAGGGGCCGCTCAACGACCTGCTCGTGAACGGCATCGTGGCCGGCGTGGGATCGGTGGTGGTCTTCCTGCCACAGATTGCCATCCTCTTTGCCCTGCTCGCCTTCCTCGACGGCTGCGGGTACCTGGCGCGCGCTGCCTTCCTGATGGACCGGGTGATGGCGCGGGTGGGGCTGCACGGGAAGTCGTTTGTGCCGCTGCTCTCGAGCTTTGCCTGCGCGATCCCTGGCATCGCTTCGACGCGGACAATTGAGCGGGAGAACGACCGCTTCATCACCATCCTCGTTGCGCCGCTCATGACCTGCAGCGCGCGGCTCCCCGTCTACGCGCTGCTGCTGGCCACCTTCTTCTCCGATCGGCCGGCCATCGGCGGCGTGATCAACCAGGCTGCGCTGGGGCTCTTTCTCCTCTACTTTCTCGGAACTGCTGGCGCGCTCGCGATGGCCTGGCTGCTGCGAAAAACGCTGCTGCCCGGTTCACGTCCGCCCCTGATTCTTGAACTGCCGCCCTACCGGCTCCCGCGTGCGCGGGACGTCTGGTACGAGGTGCGCGAGCGCTGCATCGGTTTTGCCAAAGACGCAGGCACGGTCATCCTCGCGACCACGATCCTGCTGTGGGCCGCGATGACCTACCCGCGTGCTCCGGAGGTCGAGGCCCGCTTCGACGCGCAGCTATCGGCGCTCCACGACACCGCACCGGCAGCGGATGCGCCGCTGGCGGCCGTAGCGGCCCACCGCGTTCAGGTGCTCCGCCTCCAGCAGGAGCGGCACCATGCCGTCACCGAACGGACGGTCGCAGGTCGGGTCGGCCATTTCATTCTGCCTGTGCTCAGGCCGCTCGGTTTCAACGAGCAGATCTCCATCGGGCTCATCGCCTCGCTCGCGGCCCGCGAGGTGCTCGTGAGCTCGCTCGGCGTGAGCTACGGCGTGGGCGACGATGAAGAGAGCCAGGGGCTTCGCATGGCGCTTCGCAACGACCCCCGCATGAACCGGGCCACGGCCATCTCCATTCTGGTCTGGTTCGTCTTCGCCTTTCAGTGTTTCGCCACCGCCGGCGCCGTGCGGCGCGAGACCCGCTCCTGGAAGTGGCCCGCGCTCCTCGTTGGCTACCAGACGCTCCTTGCCTGGGTGGCCTCCTTTGTCGCCTATCGCGGCGCCCTCTGGCTCGGCCTGGGTGGCCCGTGAGTGAGACGGTGCAGAGCGCTCTGGTTGCCCTGCTGGTCGTCGGCGCGGCGGTTGCGAGCCTGCTCCGGCTACGGCGTCAGGGAGCGGGTAGTTCGAGCTGCTCCAAGTGCAGCGGCTGCGGCAGCGAAGACCCTGCCTGCGTGCGTGAGCTCAGCGCGAAATTCCGGAGCAACGCTCCGCCTCCCTCCGAACATCACCCGTAGAGGCACCCATGTTCATGACGCTGCTCTTGGTCGCCTTCCTTCTCTCGAGCGCTGTCTCCTGGGGCGTGTCGCGCGCCTTCACGCAACCGATGACGAGCATCCTTGCCCGCATCATTGCCGACCCGATCAGCGATGCCTGGGTCCGCTATCTCAAGTTTGCCATCCTGGTGGTCGGCATCTCTTCGGGCGTGCGCATCAGCGAGATTGAGCGCTACATCTCGCCCAACAACTGGCAGGAGAAGCCGGAGATTCTCGCGCTGACGAACGAGCGCTGGGTGCTCGAGGTCTATCGCACGGTCATCGAGACGCTGCAGGGCATCGCGGCGATGCTGCTCGCCTTCTTCGTCATCTCGCTCATTGCCTTCGTTGTCCTGCGCATCTCGGAGCTTCGTCAGGCGCGGAGCGCGACGCCCGCCGAGAAGCGGCCGCCCGAAGCCTAGCCGAGGAAGCCGAAGAGGCCGGCTTCGGCGAGCTCCGCCAGCCAGGCCTCGCCGCTCTCGGGCCAGGAGCCGTCGTCGTGCGCCTCGAGCCAGCGTTCAAGCCGTGCGGCAGCGTCGCCGGCCGAGACCGAGCCGCTGCGTGCATCGTTCCAGAGTTCGACGACAACGCGAGGCAGCGGCAAGATGGCCACCTGTCCGCGCACGCTCCCAACCATAAGTCCGCCATACTCCCCGGCAGGCATGGTGGGCAGCTCGACTTCGGCGCCGTCGTCTTCGGCGCGCGCCAGCAGGAGCGTCCAAGGCAGGTCGAGAATGCGGAAGGCGGCGGAGCCCAGGAGGCGGCTGTTGTCGTCGGCGGGCGCTGTCTCGCAGAGGTGCTCCACGTCGTCATCGCGCTGCGACAGGGTAGCGATGACCACCTCGAGCGCGAAGCGTTCGCGCACGGCCTCGGGGACTTCGGGATCGTTGGCGAGCCAGCGCTGAAGACGGGTATCGAGGGGCTCGCGAGAGAGGAAGGCTCCCTGCTGCCAAGCCGCCGCGAGGGTCGATGCGCCCTCCCCTCTGCACCAGATTGCCGTCGGCGGCGAAAGGCTCTCGAGTCCCTCCAGGAGCGTCTCGGAGTGGCCGGTCGCAGCGTCGCCTGTCGCGGCCAGCCGCGCGTCACAGGTGATGAGCACCGAGTGCAGCGCAGCGCCGCCTGCGACGGGCGCCGCGAAGGCCTCGCGCAGCACCGGCAACAAGCCGCGGAACTGCTTCCAGCCAAGCGTGGCGGCACGGCTGGCGAGGTCCCAGATGCGGCGGCGGTCGCGCGCCGTGCGTGCTGCGTCGAGATCTACGACGAGCTCTCCGCAGAGGAGGCGATCGCCAACCCG
>CAIWGR010000272.1 GCA_903912275.1 uncultured delta proteobacterium | reverse complement strand
TGAATGGACCGAAAAAGGTGTTGCGTCGCGCTGCCCGCGTATCAAAAATCGAATTGTTCCAGGCCCCACCCCGAATGACCCGAGACGTGTTGTTCGCCGGTGACGCACCCAACGGGTCGGCCACGGTTCCGGGGTAGCTCGCGTAGCTGTCGTAGGCCCACTCCCAGACATTGCCGAAGACGTCGTAGAGGCCGAAGCTGTTGGCCAGCTTCTGCCCAACCGCCTGGGTGCGAGACCCCGCGTTGCCGGCGTTCCACCCGATGGCGTTGAACTCCGCCGTGGTGGGCGTGAGCGGGTTGGCGGCGTTGAAGGTGGCCCCCGTCGTGCCGGCCCGCGCCGCATACTCCCACTCCGACTCGGTGGGGAGCCGGTAGCCGGCACAGGCAACCCCCGCGAAGAGGGGCGAGGCCGCACCCGCGAGCGTGCCGCCACCCCAGCCCAGGGTGTAGGAGGTGAGGCTGCCGAGGTCGTAGCAGGCGGGGAGCCCTTCGGCCTCCGACAGCCCGTTGGCGTAGGCCATCGCGGCGCGCCAGTTGACCGTCTCCACCGGCCCGGTCGGGTTGGCGTTGGCGCTGGTGCAGTAGGTGGCCGTGGTGGTCTGGAAGCAGGAGGGGTTGGTGCCACCCGACCTGGCCGTCCATTCGGCCTGGGTGACCTCCTTCTCGCCGAGGAAGAAGGGGCGGGTGATCGTCACCTGGTGCTGGACCTCATCGGCAAATCGGCTGGTCTCGGTCGCGGGCGAGCCCATGATGTAGGTGCCGCTCGGGATGTAGTTCATGCCGGCGGGCGTGCAGCGGTCGTTCTCCGTGCCCGCAGCGCCCGTGGCGCAACGGCCGCTCGCGCAGTCGATGTTGCCGGTGCAGAGGCTTCCGAGCGCCAGCTTGCAGGCGCCGTAGGTCGAGCCCGAGCTCCAGCTCTGCACACCCGTCGAGGCGCCCACCGTGCAGGTCTTGTCGTTGGTCAGGCAGAGGCCGCCCTCAAGATGGAATCCTGTCTTGCAACCGGTGGCGACACAGCTCCCGTAGCCGCTGCCGTTCCAGGTCGCGTTGCCCGAGATGGTGCCGGCTCCGGTCGGTGCGCAGCCGATCACATCGGGCTCGCAGGCCGCGCCCCCATCGTGGAAGCCGGTGGGGCAGATGAGCTGCAGCTTGGGGTGGACCGCGCTCCGCACGAGCCGGAGGCCAGCGTCACCGTCGGACTGAAAGGGCCCGAAACCTTTGTAGGAGGAGGACGCGCGGTGCTGCCCGCCCGACGAGTAGCCCATGAGTTGCTTGTAGCTGCCCGTGGCGGGGCCTGTGGGGTCGGTCACGGCGCCTGCGCCGTAGCCGCCCCAATCGTATGCCCACTCGCCCTCGATCCCGATGATGTCATAGAGGCCCCAACTGTTGGGGGTCTTCTGCGCCAGAGCGGCCCCAACGAGGCTGTTGATGGCTGCAATCTGCGCGACGGTGGGGCCCGGCGCACCGAGCGTGGTCGCATAGGTGGCGCCCGTGGTGCCGGCGCGAGCCGCATACTCCCACTCCGCCTGGGTGGGCAGCCGGTAGCCCGTGCAGCCGACGCCCGCAAAGTCGATCGCCAGGGTAGATCCGCCGCTCCGCCAGTCGGCCTCGTTGGTGGAGCCACTCACGGGCTGGCGCTCCGTGTAGCAGGGGGTCAGGTTCTCGGCGACGGAGCGGGCGTTGGCGAAGCCCACCGCCGAGGTCCAGGAGATGGAATTCTTCGCGAGGGTCGTGCTTCCGCCGGCCACCGAGGCCAGGCTGTTCCACTCGGCCTGGGTCACCTCGGTGCGGCCCATGAAGAAGGGGCGGGTGATGGTGACGGTACGCTGAATCTCCTCAGCAAAGCGGCGCGCCTCGGTCTGGGGCGAACCCTGCAGGTAGGTGCCGCCGGGGATGAAGTTCATGCCGGCCGGGGCGCAGCGGTCGTTGGCGGTGCCATCCGGCCCCGTAGCGCAGTTGCCGCTCTCGCAGTCGCCGTTGGCAAGACAGGCGGCCGCGAGCGGCAGCTTGCAGGCGGCATAGAGGCCGGTCGCGCTGTTGAAGGTGGTGGTGCCCACGCCCGTAGCAGACGAGCAGGCCTGCATGTTGGCAACGCAGACCTGGGCGCCCGAGCCGCCCTCGAGGTGGTAGCCGCTCGCGCAGGCGGTGGCCGAGCAGCTGCCGAAGCTGGCGGTGTCGGCGTTCCATGAGCGCGAGGCCGCGGAGGCGTTCTCGATGGCGCAGGCCAGGCTGTTCACATCGCAGAGGTTTCCGCTCTCGTGCATGGTTGCCGGGCAGGCCACGCCGGCTGACTTGGGAAGCACCGCCGTCCGAGCCAGCCGGCCAGAATAGGTGGCATAGTTCGGATTCAGGGTCGAGTCGTAATAGGCCGCGCGCGGCAGCAATGAACCGCTTGCAAGAGATTGGTAGGACCCCCCAAGGAGTTTGGCGGCATAGGAAAAGTTCCCCTCAGAGGTGCTGCCGAACCGCTCACCGAAGAAGGGGTCGTCGTAGTTGGCCGCGGCGGCCAGCGTCACCGGTCCATTGAAGCTCCACTCCGAATGGCCGCCGAACATGTCGTAGAGGCCCCATGCGTTCGGGAGTTTGATGCCCACACTCACGTTGTTTTGCGCGACGATCAGGGCGTTGTTCGCCGCACGCGACTGGCCGTCGACCCCTGCGTTGTAGGTAGCCCCCGTGGTGCCGGCGCGGGCCGCATACTCCCACTCGGCATCGGTGGGCAGCCGGTAGCCGGTGCAGGTGGGGCCTACGAAGGTGGGCGTGGTGCAGCCGCTGCCGAGGTTGCCAGCCGTAAAAGCAGAGGTGAGGCAGGCAGCGGCGTAGCACTGCTCCAACCCCTCGGCGTCGGAGCGTGCGTTGGCATAGGCCAACATGCTCCACCAGCTCATATCGACGGAGTCAGTGCCGTACGTGGTGGTAGGGTTGTCGATGCCGTAGACGGCCCGCTGGGTCGGCTCAATTCGCGACAGGTAGAAGGGGCGGGTGATGGTCACCTTCTGCTGCCTCTCGGTGTAGGCGTTGCGCTGCATCTCACTCAGCGGCGAGCCCATCACAAAGGAGCCGGCAGGGATGAGGACCAGGTCGCCGTCGAGCTGCCGCTGGTTGGGCACACAGACCTTGAGCGCGGTGGGGATGGTGGCGGCAGTGCCGGCGTGGCGCTGGCCCAACGAGCAGGCAGACGAGGCGCACTGGCTGTCTGCGGTGCAGGCCTCGCCGATCTCCTTGCCCTTGGTCACCACCAGCTCGTAGCCGAGCGAACCGGTCTCCGACTGGAGCGTGTTGCTGGTGGCCACCAGGTAGTAGGTGCCGGCGACGGGGGCGCGGAAGGTGATGCGGGCAGCGGTGAGCCGGCCGCCATCGTTGTCGGTGGCGAGCGGCCCGCACTGGGTCACGCCATCGGCCGTCGCATCGCCGTAGACCAGCAGGTAGGGGTCAAAGTTGCCAGCCGTGCTGCGGAGGGTGGCAACCATCGTATCGCCCGCCAGCAGAGCGACGGAATACTTGTCGGAGCGGGTGTTGACGACCGCGCTCGCGCTGTCGCGGAAGCCGCCGATCGAGTCGGCCGCCGTCAGCGTTCCGTTCACCGTGTTGGTGGCGAGCGAAAGGCCGGTCACAAGGCCGGTGCTCCCGCAGACCGTGGGGCCCGACTCTACGGTGCGGCTGGCGACGAGGGCACACTCCGTGCCCTGCGCAACCGAGCCCACGGGGCACTTGGTGCAGGCGCCAAACTGGATTCCGTCCCAGCTCTGGAAGCCGCTGATGCCCGCGCTCAGGC
>CAIWGR010000271.1 GCA_903912275.1 uncultured delta proteobacterium | reverse complement strand
GCGCAGGCCGACGGGAGTGGTCACGCCGGCGATTGATGCGCCCTCGGTAGAATTGGAATAGGGGCGAAGTCGCAGCGTCTTGTCCCCACGCCGCTCCCGTACGAACCAAGGTGCACCATGTGGTCGCTCTGTAACGCTCTGTTCGCCGCCTCTTTCCTGACCGCACCCAACCCTGCACCGGTTGACGACGGCTGCCTGGCGCAGGCCAAGCTCCCGGCGGCAGCAGCCGCAGCCGTTCCGCCCCGATTGGCCACGCCCGCCGAGGTGGTCGACGCGCTGCAGCGCTCCTACGAGGGTGTCCGAGACTACACTGCGACCTTTACGCAGGAGATGACCAACACCGCGGCCGGCGAGACGACCCGTTCGCAGGGCACCATCTACTTCAAGAAGCCGGGCAAGATGCGGTGGGACTACCGCACGCCCGAGGCCAAGGCGCTCATCAGCGACGGCACGACGCTCTGGATTTGGGAGCCTGCCTTCAAGCAGTATGCAGCCCAGCCGATCTCCCAGAGCAGCGCCCCGCTGGCGCTCCGCTTCCTGATGGGCCAGGGCAAGCTGAGCGATGATTTCACCGCCGAGGTCAAGGCGGTAAAGGAGGGCTCGGTGGCGCTGGAGCTCACCCCCAAGAGCGCAGCCTCCGGCGTAGACAAGCTCCGCTTTGTCATCACGACGGCCGACTGGAAGGTGCAGGAGGCGGTGCTCTACGACCCGCTCGGCAACCGGAACCGGCTGGTCTTCTCCGGGGCCAAGTGGAACAGCAACCTGCCTGACGCGGGCTTTGTCTTCGCGCCGCCGGCGGGCGCGCGGGAGATCAAGGCGCCGGGTCGCTAGGCTGTCTCGGGCGGGAGCCGCTCGAGGAGGGGCCGCAGCTTCTCGTCGGTCAGGGGACCGACGGTGATGGTCTTGGTCTCCGAGAGGTAGACGCGACCGGGCGGTGCATCTTTGGCCCGCCGTACATTCTTGCGGAGGGTGTGGTGTACCGCCACATGGGTGTCGTTCTTGGCAACCGAGAACCAGACGGCCAGCTCTGCCGCCTCGCGTAGGACGACGGGGCCTGCCTGACGGCCACGGGTCCGGATGATGACATGGGGGCCGGGGTGGTCGGCGACATGGAGCCAGAGGTCGGTGCCGCGGGCGAGCCCGAAGGTGAGCTTGTCGTTGTCGCGACCGCCGCGACCGACCAGGATCTGCTCGCCGGTGGAGGCGATGAAGAGGCGATAGGGGAGCCGGACCTCGGCCTGTCGTTCGACGGGCGGCAGCTGCTTGCGCGGAAGGAGGCCGGCGGTGCGGGCGGCGGAGGCGAGGCGGGCGAGCGCGACGAGGTCGGTAGCCGCGGCGGCCTCGCGGGCGAGGCGGGCGAGCTGTTCGAGCTGCTGCTCGGCCTCGGAGAGCCGGGTGCGGGCATGGGCCTCGCCCCGCTCGAACTTGCGGGCGCGGGCATAGCGGGAGGCGATGTTCTCGGCGAAGTCGAGGCGGGGGTCGAGCTCGATGAGGGTGATGGGGGCCCCCTCTTCGAACCAGTCCTGCACGGCGACGCGATCGGCGGGAAGGTCGGGCTGGCCGCGGAGGGTCTGCAGCAGGTCGGCCTCACGGCGCAGGCGCGGCGCGGCATGGCTGCGGTCTGCATCGGCGGCGATGGCGACGGCGCGCTGCGCGAGCCGCTTTCGGGCGCGGGTGAGACCGGCAAGGAGTTCGGCACGGCGCTGGTCAAGGGCCTCCGCGGCGTCGAAGTCGCGGTACCAAGCCTCGACAAAGGCGTCGGCGGAGGCGTCGCGGGGGAAGCCGTCGCGGAAAGCCGGAGCACCACCGTCAGGGCGGGTGGCAGGTGGCTCGTAGGTATCGCCGACGGTGACGGTGCGGTCGCGGGAGGTCCGTCCGTGGAAGCTGCCCTCGATCAGGCCATCCTTGAGCAGCAGGAGGTTGGCGGTGCCGCCGAGCTCAGCGACCAGGTCGTAGGAGATGCCGCCGCAGACAAGCTCCCACTGGACGATGCGGTCGTCGTCAGCAACCGCGAGCTGACGGATGAGCCCACCGACAACCCGCGCGCGGAGCAGCATGACAAAGGTGGGTGGCGCGGGGGGCGACGGCGGCCGCTGCGTGATGCGATGGAGCCTCGCGGAGCGGGCGGCGAGGGAGACGAGCAGCAGGGTGGTCTGGCCGGGCCGGTAGCACTCGAGGACAAGGGCATGCTGGTCTGCAACGGCATGAACAGCGCGCAGGCGTGCTCCCTCGATGAGGGGCCGATGGAGGCCGACGAGATGGCGAAGTTCGGCCTGCGAGAGTTTCATGGGGGCCGCTTCGACCTCTTTTTTGGGCAAGTTGCAAGGATCGCGGGGCGCGGCGTTGACCATAGGCCTAGGGAGCGAGTATCCTAACCGCTCCCTAAACGAGGGCGCGGAGACTATCCTCCTGCCCGAATGAGGCCGACTGTGAGCAAGCAACCCTCGGGAGCAGTCATTCACCGGAATGTGGCAGTTATCGCATGCGATACTGCGGCAACGCTGGCGGAGACTTCGAAAAAAATCGGCGAGCTCGGACTGGACCTTGTGATGATTGGCGATCGCCACATCGTGATTCCGGCCCGGTTCATCCCCATGGTGCTAGGTCGGTTCAAGGAGCTCGGACAGTTTCCGCGGCTCCTGGGCGAGCCGCTCTTCGATCATGTCGATGAGCCCGCCGAAGCAGAAATCTCCTCCACGGAGAACGGTTGATGTCGAACCCCGCTGAAGAGCTGCTGAAGATCTACGGCCAGGCCTCCCTCGCGAAGATTGCGGCCGTGCACAACCTGCCCGGCGTCGACCCCTTCTTGGAGCTGACGGACCACCTCGCTGCCAAGACGACGCGCCAGAAGATGGTGGACACCCTGCCGGATGATGTGCGCGGGTTCCTCGGATTTCTGGATGAGATTGGCCGTCGTCTTCGCGGCGAGCGGCTGAAGAAGCGCTGGTTCCTGCATGGCTACGACGGCTTCGAAGAGCTTGTTGACCCGCTCCTCAAGCAGGGCATCGCGCTGGCCGGTAACCTCGGCGCCCGCGAGGCGCTCTCGCTCGAGACGGTCTACGAGCAGGGCTTGATGCAGCAGTGGATCCAGGTCACGCCGGGCTTTGAGGGGCTGGCAGGCAACCCGCCGCCCGCCCGCGAGGTCCTCGAGAAGGTGGTCGACCCGACCGAGCCGACGCTGCTGCGGCGCGTGCTGCTGGTGGAGCTCAACCTGCTCTCCGTGACCCGCTTCGTGGAGCGCAACGCTGTGCGGCTCAACCGCGACGGCTCGCCCCACCGCACGGATCTCAAGGCGATGGCGCCACTCATTGTCGAGCGTCCCAAGCATGGTGACCGGGGCGAGACCGTCGTCGATCCGCTTGCCGTCGACGGCTGGGACCTGATCACCTTCCTGCTCTCGACGGCAGTCGCGCTCGGCCTCGTCGAGCGCCGCGGCGATCTGCTGCGCACCGCCAACACCTGCAACGACTACTTTGGAAAGTCGGCCGCAGACCGCTGGCCGCTCCTCGAGCGGGCGGCAGAGCAGCAGCGGACCTGGAGCGAGATTGATGCGATGGGCTGGTTTGGCGCGGGCGAGCCGCCGCTGACCGGCCAGGGCCACGGCGGCTTTGCCCCCGACGGCGGACGGGCAGCCATCCTCACCGGCCCCCGCGGCAGCGTCATCGCGGCCCTCCGGCGGCTCAACCTCGAGGACTGGTTCGACGTCGAAGAGACCACCCGGACCATCGCCTCGCTGGAACAGACCTACCTCCGCAATGTGCTGCCCGTCGTCCCCATGGACGACAAGGCCATCGAGGGCTTCGTTGCCTCGGTCATCTCGCTCCTCCTGCCCCACATCGGTGCCGTCGAGCTCGGAAAGTCGCAGTCGAGCGGCACGCCCCGCGCCCGCATCACCGAGGTCGGCAAGGCCATGCTCGGCATCCCCTCGACCGCCGAAGAGCCCTCGGGCAAGGGCGCGATCCTGGTCGAGCCCACCTTCGAGATCACCTGCTTCCTCGACCTAGCCTCGCTGCAGCTCCTCTATGACCTCTCCCGCTTCGCGGAGATCATCAAGACGAGCGAGCGGGTGGTGCGCTACCGGCTCACGGGCGAGTCTGTGCAGTGGGGATACGCCAAGGGCTACAACGCCGACAGCATCTTCAAGTCGCTGACCCGCTACTCGAGCCAGCCGGTGCCGCCGGCCGTCAAGTTCGCGCTGCAGGACTGGGAGCGGCTCCATCGCCGCGTTACCGTCTTCCTGCACGGCGACCTGGTGGCCGCGACCGGCAAGGCCGACCCCGAGGTTGTGCAGTCGGGCGTGATCTTCGCGGTCGACAACCGCGACCATGCCGACCGCATCGACGCCATCCACACCTTCGTCCTCGGCGCCTACTCGGAAGGCGTCGACAAGGCGCTCACGGCCTTCAAGCCGCGCGTCATCGACTACAACGGGCCTGTTGTTCCCTCGCTGGTTTGGGCCGAGGCCGACCGGCTCCGCGCCCCCAACGGCGCGACCGATCTGCGCATCCTCTCCACGCTGCAGTCTGTGGCGGTGCACGAGGACGACGACCAGTACCGGCTCGACATCAAGAAGGTGAACGCGGTCTTTGGCGATGACGACGGCTACGCCTCCCTCATCGACTTCCTCCGCAGCTCCATGGCGAGCGGCTTCACGCCCGAGCGGGAGCTTCACCTCAAGAAGGCGCTCGGCCAGCCCGCAAAGGCGAAGGTCGAGACCATGGAGGTGCTCACGCTGCTGTCGGCCGAAGATGGCGACCGTGTCGCGCGCATCGCAGACCTGCAGCCCTTCATTGTGGCGCGCCTCGGGCCGTCGGCCTTCCGCGTTGTGCCGGGCACCATCACCAAGATGGTCACCGTGCTGACGAAGCTGGGCGTTCAGACCGCCAAGTAGCCGGCGCGCCGCCTACTGCGGGCGGGTCGGATAGGGGTTGTCGCCATAGCCTTCGGCGCCCACCGATGTTGCGCGTGGCTCGCCTCGTCGCGCACAGGCGAGCACATGGGGCTCTCGGTGCCAGCGACAGACGCCCTCGATGCAGCCGCAGCCTCGGCCGTCGAGCGCAGAGAGACAGTCGGCAACCGGCGAGGGTGCGCAGAGCGGCGCCTCATTGGCGGGCGCACAGGTCGCCCCGCCGCAGGCTTCGGTGACGCAGTCCGCGTCGGTGCTGCACTGACCTACCTCGTAGGCCACAACCAGCGTCCGGTCGGGGAGCCGGCGATAGGGGTCAGACTCGGCGCTGCCCTCGAAGGGGCGCGAGGAGAACCCATTCACGAGCGGCTTCTGGTTGACCTGGCAGCCAACGACGAGGGGGAGGCAGAGCAGCAGCGCGAGCGCGTGACCGCGTTTTGACCTCGTCAGGGCCCACTGATAGCACGCACGGACCATCTCACCGCTCCACGAAGCAGACTGCCCGACGCATGACCGAGCCCGTCCCCCATACCGCAATCGGCAGGCGAAAGCGACGGGCTGCACTGGCCTTGCTGCTGCTCTCTGCGGCGGCGGCGGCCTGGTGGCTGCTCCGGCCGCGCGACGAGCTGGGGGAGCGAATGGCGCGTCAGCTCGAACAGTATGCGGCGGCCAAGGGCATCCCGCTGTCGCTCGACCGGGTCGACTCCGCGCTGCTGCTCGGCGAGGGCGACCTGTCGGGGCTGACGCTGGGCCCGGTGCGGCTGCCGAGCACGCCCTACGAGGTCACCGCTACGGTGAAGCGGGCCCATGTCAGGCTGGAGCCGGCGGGCCTGATTCGCGGTCTGGTCGACCTTCGAGAGGTGGTGCTGTCGGGCGTCGAGGTGCGGGTGGCGCAGGCCGCCGCGCTTCCTGCAGAGCGGCCGCGGGGCACGGTAGCAGCGAAGGCGACAACAGCGGAGCCGCGGGGCGGAGCAACGCCGACGCTGCGACTCGACGGGCTGACGGTGCGGCTCGACGATGCGACCTGGAGCTTCGATGCGCTGCTGCCGACGGCAGACAAGAAGACGACACGGTCGGGGAAGGTGACCTTCGCCCAGTTCACGGGGCCGGCGACGGGCGCGGCGCAGCCGGGTTGGCAGGGGCGCGTGCGCATCGAAGACAGCGACGGCTGGGCCGCCGACGGCAACCTCGCGCAGAGCGATGCGGCGGCGACGCGGCTGGTGGGCTCCCTCTTTGCACCGGGTCAGGACCGACCGCTGATGCAGCTGTCGACCGGGCTTGCGCGCACCGAAGGAGGCGTAGCGCTCGACGGGTTACGATGGGTGCTGCAGTCGGCGAAGGAGGAGCCGGAGGCCTGGGCAACGGTGGCCTCCATGACGGCCTCCTGTGAACGGTCGGACTGCACGGTGGCCGCGCGCGACCTCGAGCTGGTGGCAGAGGGGCGCGGTCACATGCGGATGCACGAAGCACGGGTACACCGGAGCGGCGGCGATCTGGATGGCCTTCTGCGGTGGGGAACCGAGGAGCGTGGCATCGACCTGCAGGGGAGCTGGCTGTCGAAGGGCTCGTTCAAGGCGAAGCTGTCGGCGCTTCAGGCCGATCCTTCCGCCTTTTTCTCGCGCGACACCGGGGCGCTGCACTGCCCGCCAGCGATCCTCGACGGCGCGCGGCAGCCCGGCTGTGGAACAGACACATGGACCCGCTCGCTGCCCATCGGCGGCACGATGAATGGGACGCTGAAGGTGCTCGGCAATCGCGACGGCGCAGAGCTGGATGGCGAGGGTTCGCTGACGGAGGGCAGACTCTCCTGGAAGAGCCTCGCGGCGACGCCCATCGAGAAGCTCGACGGCCGGCTGAAGCTGGCCGGAGGCTGGAGCTGGCGTGACCGCAAGTTCTGGTTGGAGCAGGCGACGGTGACGACGGGCGCCGCGGTGGTCGTGGTTAAGGGCTTCGGCGACCTGCCTGGCAAGGGGGCGACGGGCGAGTTGAGCATGCATATGGATCCTGTTGCCGTGACCGCGCTTCGCGACTCGCTGCCTTCCGGCATGATGCCGTGGCTCGAGGGGGCGACGATGTCGGGGAAGGTTGGGTTCGCCGCCCTGGTGCGGCTCGACGCGGCCTCGCCCGGTCTTGCAGCGAGCCAGTTTGAACTGCTCGAGGAGGATCTCACGCTGTCGCATCTTGCAGGCATCAGCATGCCGCGCTTCGAAGAGGGCCAGATCATCGCCCTGCCCCGTCCCGCGGGGAGCGACTTTCCTGCGCTTGGCGAGGGGAGCTGGGCGGCGCTTCGCCGGCTCCCGCGGCATGTGGCAAGGACCATCCTGGCCGCGGAGGATGATGGCTTCTTCAACCACCGCGGCTTTGACTGGCGCGGCATCCAGCGGGCGATGGCAAAGGACTACGCAGCGGGCGCCTTCGTGGCGGGCGGAAGCACCATCACGCAGCAGGTGGCAAAGAACCTCTTTCTCTCGTCGGAGCGTTCGCTGTCGCGCAAGCTGCAGGAGATGCTGCTCACCTATCTGCTGGAGAAGCAGCTGACGAAGGAGCAGGTGCTCGAGGTCTACCTCAACACGGCGCGGTTCGGCAGCGATGTGGTCGGCGTAGAGGCAGCGGCGCGCCATTACTTTGGCCATCCCGCGGCCGCGTTGACCCAAGCGGAGTCGCTCGCGCTTGCGGTCGTGCTGCCCGCGCCGCGGCGGTTCGGCGAGCAGCTGGAGAAGCGGGCCTTCGACGACTCGCGCCTCGAGAAGCTGGAGCACATCGTCGCCAACTTGGAGCGTGACGGTTCGATCAGCGAGCGCGACGCTGCCTACCTGCGCGGCATCATCGAACGGCAGCAGTTCTCGCGCTGGGTGCCAACGCCGCCCGAGCCGGTGAGCCAGCGCGAAGTGAAGACCAACGCCCTGCCCTGACGCCGGAGGTAACGCGCTGCGCCTTGAAGGTCTGCGCAGGCGGGGATAAGCGGCGGCGCACAACCATCGACAGCCAGCAACGAAGGAGCAGTCATGCGCATTGGGGTTCCGAAAGAGGTGAAGGTTCATGAGTACCGCGTTGGCCTCGTGCCGGGTGGAGCGCAGGTGCTGGTGCGTGACGGCCACACGGTCTTCGTGCAGGCCGGCGCCGGTCTTGGCTGCGGCATCACCGACGAGGCCTACGAGGCGGTCGGCTGCACCATTCTTCACTCGGCTGATGAGGTCTGGGCCGCGGCCGAGATGATCATCAAGGTGAAGGAGCCGCTGGCCGAGGAGTATGGCCGGATTCAGCGCAAGCAGACCATCTACACCTACTTCCATCTTGCGGCGGTGCCGGAGCTTGCGCCGGTGCTGCTGGAGAAGGAGGTGACGGCGATCGCCTACGAGACGATCCAGCTCCCCGACGGCAGCCTGCCGCTCCTGCAGCCCATGAGCGAAGTGGCGGGCCGGATGTCGATCCAGGTTGGCGCTCGCTGCCTCGAGAAGGAGTACGGCGGCCGCGGCGTGCTGCTTGGCGGCGTGCCGGGCGTTCCGCAGGCCAAGGTAGTGATTGTGGGCGGCGGCACCGTGGGCACAGAGGCCGCGAAGGTGGCCGTCGGCATGGGCGCCCGGGTGACGGTGCTCGATGTGAATGTGAACCGTCTGCGCTACCTCGACGACATCTTCCAGAACCGGCTCCAGACCGTCTACTCCAACCCGCAGACACTGCTGGAAGAGGTATCGGCTGCCGACCTGGTCATCGGTTCGGTGCTGATTCCCGGCGCACGCGCCCCCAAGCTGGTGAGCGAGGCGGTCATCCGTCAGATGCTGCCCGGCTCGGTGGTCGTGGACGTGGCGGTAGATCAGGGCGGCTGCTTTGAGACCTGCCGTCCGACGACCCACAGCAACCCGACCTACACGGTCCATGGCGTGGTGCATTACTGCGTGACCAACATGCCGGGCGCCGTTGCCCGGACGAGCACCTACGCGCTGACCAACGTGACGATCCGCTACGCGCGGGCACTGGCTGGCAAGGGGCCCGAGGAGGCCGCACGCACCGACCGGGCGCTGGCGCTCGGCTTCAATACCTTCGGCGGCCATGTGACCTACGAGGCCGTGGCACGCGACCTCGAGCTGGGTTACCGCTCGCTCGAGAGCCTGCTGCACTGAGGATGTAGGGGCCTTCGGAAAGAATCGTCGTGCCCGTTGGAATGAAGCAGAAGAGGATCTAGGTTCTCACCTTCCGAGGGCCGGTCGTTCCGGTCTTGACCCGTCGAGGAGTTCGCGATGTTCGGACGCTCCAAGCCCAATTCCATCGATGCCGTCTTCCGCAAGGAGGCGATGGTGCATGCGCCCGCCCTCTTCGGCGCGGCGGTTCGCTTCACCCGTTCGTCGGCCGATGCCGAAGACCTGGTGCAGGAGACGATGCTGAAGGCCTATACGCACTTCCACCGGTATGAGCCTGGGACCAACTGCCGTGCCTGGCTCTTCAAGATCCTCACCAACACCTTCATCAACCGGTTCCGGTCGAAGCAGCGTGAGCCGATCCTGCTGGGCGACAGCGAGGAGGGCGCATCGCTCATCGAGAACATCGCCGCGTCGCAGTCCTCATCGGAGCTGGACGGCCGCTCGACGGACGACGACACGCTGCAGGAGCTGTTTGGCGACGAGGTGAGCCGCTCGCTGCTTCGGCTTCCGCTCGACTTCCGCATCGCGGTCATGCTCTGCGACGTCTACGATTTCTCCTACAAGGAGTGCGCCGACATCATGGAGTGCCCGATTGGCACGGTGATGAGTCGCCTCTACCGCGGGCGCAGGCTGCTGCGCGGCATGCTTGCAGGCTACGCGCTTGAGACGGGGGCCATCCGCGACCTCGACGACGAGACGGTCTCGCAGATTGAGAGCGATACCGACAACACGGTCAACCTCGCCGCCTGGCGGCGAGCGCACGGTTAGGAGCAGATCGTGGACTGCAAGGCCTTCACAGAACACCTCGAGTTCTACCTCGACCGCGAGCTCGGCGAGCCGGAGCGGACCGAGGTCCAGGAGCACGCGCTGGCCTGCACAACCTGCGGCGCTGTGATTGCAAAGCAGCGCGAGTTCCGCAGCCGGCTGCGCAGCTCAGGCAACCACACCGCAGTGCCGGAAGCGATGGCTGCGCGGCTCGAGGCCTCGCTGATGAAGCAGCAGCCGATGCGGCCTGCAGCGCAAGCTTCACGCAGCTACCGTCCCTACCTGGTGGCGGCCGCTGCGCTGCTGCTGGCAGCGGCTGCGCTCCGCGTCGGGCTGCGAAACGACAGCGCTGTTCCGGAGGGTAGCCTCGCGTCGCGAGGGATTCGCGACTGGGTGGCTCCGCAGCGCAGCGACGGCGACCCCCTGGTGGTTCAGTCTGCCGCCTGGCACCAGCGCAATGTGCCGGTCGAGGTGACCGGTCCCAACCAGGCCTCGGTGGAGAACTGGTTCTCGGGCAAGGTGGACTTCCCGCTCCATATGCCGCGGCTCGGTCGTGGTGCGACGCTGCTTGGTGGCCGGATGACCACTGTGGCCAACCGTCCCGCAGCGCTCCTCTTTTATGATGTCGACGGCACAAAGCTCTCTGTGCTGGTGACGGACGAGGCGGCAGACGAGCGCGGTACGCCGCTGCGCGTTGGCAAGAAGCGGTCGCTCTACCTCGACAACACCACGACGCCTTTTGCGGTCGCAACGGAGCGCCGCGACGGCCTCACCTACGCCTACACGAGCAACCTGCCGAGCGAGGATCTCGTGCGGCTCGTGACCTCGGACTAGGGCGCCGCCGGCGCTGCGGGGAGCGGCGTCTCGGTCCATTCGAGGTCGTGAATCTCGTTGCGCCGGAAGAGCCCGTGGCCGGCCGGGAGGCGGCCCTCTGCGCTGGCCCGCCACTGCAGCGTGAGCTGTGGGATGAGCCCTGCGTCGAGGTTGGCAGAGAGGTGGCCCGAGCCGGTGAGCGCGGCGGAAGCAGTCTCGTCCCCCACGGGCACAGAGACGGAGCCGGCAGGGAGCAGGTCGAGTTCGGTGAGGCCGGAGGAGGCGCTGCCCGCGGTTCGGACCACGAGTCGGGCGCGAGACTCGGGCGGCAGGCCGAGCTGGCGTGCGACGCCTCTGACGCGGGCATAGGCGCCGTCGTCGCCGAGCCGCCCCTCGAACCACCAGGCCGACCACTCGGGCAGGAGCCAGAAGGGGGGTGCGATGGCACCCTTGAGGCCGGTGCAGCTCCAGTTTTCGTCGCCTTCGCAGCGCCAGTGGTCGCCCTCAGCAGGCAGTGCGGGGAGGCGGGTGCGCGGCGTCGCGCCGGGCTGTTCGACGGTGCGGAAGAGCAGGTCGTAGCGGCGCACGCCGCGGCGCGATCCTGACAGGAGGGTAATTTCTACCTCGACCTCGAAGGTGTCGGTCCAACGGGTGGCGTTCTCGATATCGCCTCGGACGACGGCCGCATCGGTGGTGAGACTGTAGGTCAGTTTGCGGAGCCAGCGGGCACCGGGCGTGAGCCGTGGCAGGAGGCGGAGAGTGGGTGCCGCGAGCGCGGGTGCAGCCATCGGCTCTGCCGAACCGTCGGCGGCAGGATCGGCAAGCGCCTCATCGGCAGAGGCGGGTGCGGCGGGCTGCTGGAGGGCATCAGACTGGGCCGCAATCGGCTGTGCGACGAGGAGCAACAGTGCGGTGAGGAGGGGTCTGATAGAGGGCCGAGTTGCCATGGTCGAGGGGGTAGCAGATGGGGCTGTCGCAGCGCTAGGCTTGGTGTGAGACATTGCGCCGTTCGACACGACTTCGTAACAAAGCAGGTATAAGGCGCGGCTGTACCTGCTTGGTACGCCGCCCGAATGGCGGTCACTCTTCAGCCCCGTGAAGCACATGAGCGAGAAGATTCTCATCGTGGATGACGAGTCAGACCTGTTGAAGCTCCTCGATTTCAGCATGCGGGGCGCAGGGTTTGAGACGGTGCTCGCCCGCAACGGCAAGGATGCGCTGGCGCTTGCGCGGCAGCAGAAGCCCGACCTGATTCTGCTCGACCTGATGCTGCCCGACATCCAGGGCATCGATGTCTGCCGGACGCTCAAGGTCGACCCGGTGACCCGGAGCATCCCCATCATCATGGTCACCGCCAAGAGCGCGGAGATTGACCGTGTGGTGGGCTTTGAGCTGGGTGCGGACGACTATGTCTCCAAGCCCTTCAGCCCGCGCGAGTTGGTGCTCCGCGTGCGGGCGCTGCTCAAGCGGACGACCCGTGCTTCGGACCCCGAGGACGACGGCCCCAGCGTACTCAAGTTTGGCGATGTGACCGTAGACCAGGCACGGCACCGCGTCTGGGTGCTGGACGAGGAGATCCCTGTCACGGCGCTGGAGTTCCGCCTGCTGCAGACCTTCATTCGGCGGCGCGGACGGGTGCAGTCGCGCGAGCGACTGCTGGACGATGTCTGGGGCATGGATGTGGAGGTGACGACCCGTACGGTCGACACCCATGTGAAGCGGTTGCGCGAGAAGCTCGGCGACGCGGGCCGTTACGTTGAGACGGTGCGGGGCGTGGGCTACCGCTTCTCGGAGACGCCAGACGGCTCTTCGAACTAGGGCAGCTGTGAACACTCCCTTGCCTACCGGCGGTTCTGCGTGCTGCTGACCGACCCGATCGCATGGCTCTGTGCGACCTCTCTGGGCTACGCCGTCTGGCAACGCGCCGAGCGGAAGCGGGAGCAGGCTGAGACGCGGGACGGGGTGGCGGCGCTTCGGCGACTGCTGGAGCAGGAGCCGACCGTGGGCGCATCACTGCCTGCCGTGGCCCGCGCGTTGGCGCGAGAGACAGCGGCGCTGCGTCCTCGGAGCACGCTGCTCGAGCTCATGCTGGCGGAATCGAGCGCTGGTCTGATGGTGGTCTCGCGCGACCAGACGGTGCTGGCCGTGAACACCGCGGCGCTGCGGATCCTGGCGGCGGCGACGCTGAACGCAGGGGATGCTGCGACGCAGCGGATGAGCCGGCTGGCGCCCCACCCCGCGCTCATCGAGTGCGTGGAGCAGACCTTCGCGACCAACACGGCGCGGGAAACGGAGTTTGAGATCCGCAAGGCGAGCGGGCGAAACGCGGTCGCGGTGGCCACGCGGCTGCTGCGGCGAGACGACGCGCCCTACGCCTGTATGCTCACCATCGTCGACGTGACGCAGCTCCGGCAGCTCGAGCGGATGCGGCAGGACTTTGTGGCCAATGTGAGCCACGAACTGCGCACACCGATCACGGCGATCGTCGGCTGGGTGGAGACCATGGCGGGCATGGAGCTCGGCCCTGCGGAGCGCGAGGTCCTGGAGACGGTGGATGCCCAGGCGGGGCGGCTGGAGTCGCTGGTGAACGACCTGCTGATGCTGGCGCGGCTGGAAAATGTGGGGCTGCAGGAGGCCTTCGTGGAGCTCGACCTTGAGCACCTGTTTGAGGATGTGCTCGACTCGGTGCGGGAGCAGGCGGACGGGCAGGGGATCACCCTCTCGGTCGAGGTCGATGGTGCAGCCCGCTACGCGATGAGCGAGACACGGGCGCTTACCTACGTGATCCGCAACCTGGTGGAGAACGGCATCAAGTATACGGGTCGCGGCGGACGGGTAACGCTGCGGGCCGACGTGGCGGAGTCTGGCGATCTGCGCATCACGGTGAGCGACACGGGTGTGGGCATCGCGAAACAGCACTTGGGGCGCATCTTCGAGCGGTTCTACCGGGTGGATCCGGGCCGTAGCCGCGACATGGGTGGCACGGGCTTGGGCCTTGCGATTGTGAAGCACTTTGCGACGGCGCTGGGCGGCAACGTAGAGGTGGCGTCGGAGCCTGGCCACGGCTCGGTCTTTACGCTGCTGGTGCCGGCTGCGAGCTGGAATCCGGTCGATGAGGATGACCCGACGCGGGCGCCGCTCGAGGGATGAGCGGAGCGGCATCTAGGCGGCGCTAGCGGCGGCGTTTGGGAGGGGCAGCAGCCGGGCGGGGACCTGCGCCGCGCGGAGCGCGTGCACTGGCTCCCATGGCGCTCAGGCGGGCGTCGGGTGATTGCGCGAGGAAGGCGGCTGTTCGGGCGGCGGCCGCCGCATCCTTGATCTCCTGGTCGGTGAGGGGCAGCGCGGGGCCGGAGCCCTCCGCGACAACTTCTCCTCCGCCCTCTCCTTCGCCGGCACCTCCTACCTCCACGAGGCCCGCTTCGGCGAGGTCGGCTTCGCTCGGTGGCGCGAGGTCGGCAGAGGCCGCTGCGTCGCCACGCTCGTTGGCGAAGCGGATGCGTTCACGGAGCCCCCGGGCCACCTCGGCCTCGCTGAGTCTGCCCCGCTTGCCCATGCCGCGGATGGTGTAGGCGACCACCTCATGGAACCAGGGCGGCACGCCGGTGAGGCGCTGGTTTTCGCGGCGCAGGGGTGCGGGCGAGATGCTGCTGATCCAGACGGATTCGGCGAGCGTGAGTTCGTGGGGTGTCTTGTGGAAGTAGTGCTGGGCAGCATCGGCGAGGCCGTTGATGCCTTTGCCCCACTCGATCATGTTGAGGTAGACCTCGAGGATGCGGGGCTTGGGTACGACGCGGTTGAGCCAGTAGGTGAGGAAGATCTCCTGGAACTTCCGCTCCACGGCCCGCTCGTGGGAGAGGAAGACATTCTTCACCAGCTGCATGCCGATGGTGGAGGCGCCGCGACCGAGCTTGCGGCGGTTGATGGCCTCTTCGATGACGCGGCGGAGTTCGGTCATGTTGATGCCGCTCTCCTTCTGGAAGAAGGCGCCGTTTTCGCGGTAGAGCTGGGTGGCAACGAGGTAGTAGTTCATGTCTTGGAAGGCGACCCAGCGGTTGCTGGCGATGCCGTCGGCGGTGTCGCCCGGCAGGTCGGGGGCGTCTGGCGCTTCGGCATCGGGTTGACCGTACATCCAGCCGCCCGGGGCCCGCATGTAGAGCTCGCGGGTAACGGAGCCTTCGGCGCCCGTGAAGGTGAAGCGGAAGTCGCGGTTGAGGCGGCGGACATCGACGGGTTCGGGGAGCGAGATGAGGGCGAGAGAGTCGTCGTGAAACGCGAAGGTGCGGGGCTCTTCGATGGAGATATGGACCCCCTTGTCGGTCTCCTTGACGGCAACCGAGAGGTCGAGGTCGAAGCCCCATTTTCCGGCCATGCGGGTGCCGTCGAGGTCGGCACGGAGGGAGGGAGGGATGGCATCGAACAGGCGCATCGCATCGGCGTCGGGGACCGCTGCGGTAAGGTCGATACGGTCTGTGAGCGGCCACTTGGAGAGGTTGAACTTTCCGAGTGCGAGGCGGAGCGAGAAGGGGATGCCGTTGAAGCTGCCATCGCCCTTCTCCCAACGGAGGCTCTTCTTGTCGGATCCGCCGCGGACGGCCTGCCACGCGTAGGAGAGGTCATGCACCTCGAGGGGGGCACGGAGCGCGTGGTGTGAGAGTTTGAGGTCGCGCAGCGAGGCCTTGCCGGCGAAGGTGATGCCGGGTCCCTTGTCGTCGGAGCGGTAGTCGATGTTGAGGTTGGCGACGCCCTCCTGGGGGCCCGCATCGGTGCCGACGACGCCGCTCAGGAGTTGGCCCACGCCGACATCGATGGCGTCGAGTTTGAGGTCGAGCTTGTTGTCGGCGTGGTTCCACGCGGCAGTGAGTGCCGCGGTGCCCGCGCTCTGGCCATCTGCGGTGAAGCGGCTGGCGACTTCTAGGTCGATCTGACTCGTCCGCAGGGCGAAGGTAAGCGTATCGAACTCAAGCGTGATGGGGGGCGCCTTCTGGCCGGCACGGAGGTCGTGATAGCCGATGGTGAGGCCGGGGAGTTCGAGCTGCTGCGGGAGCTTTTCGTACCACTCGCGCTTGGCCCAGAGTGCGGGTGCAGCGCTCTTCTTGGGGGGCTTGGGCGCAGTTGCCGCCGCGGGTGCCGCGGCCGGCGCGGCACCTTGATTGATGCCGAGCAGCGCGCCGAGCGGGCCGAAGCCCTGCTCGTCGCGGGTGACCTGGAGGTTGAGGCCGTCGACCCGCGCGGAGGTCAGGTAGACGGCCTCGAGGTCGCGCGTGAGTTCGGAGAGGACGAGCAGCCCGCTGTCGAAGCGGAGGAGGGGTTCGGCACCCGGACGACCGACCTTTACGCCCTCCGCGATGAGGGTGGTGGGCCAGACGCCGCCGACGCCCTCGAAGGAGGCCGAGACGCCGCCGAGCCTGTCGGTGGAGACGACGATGGGGGAGCTTCCGCGGGCGAGGATGCGGGGGCCGGGCTCCTCGACGCTGCGCGTGATGCGGAGCTCGTAGGACTCGGGGAGTTCGACCTTGGCGGGGAGTGCGGCAAGGGTTCCGAGGCCGACGCGGAAGCGGACCTCAGCATGGGCCTCGAAGGCCTCGGGTGAGCCGGAGAATCGGCCCGAATCAACCTCGATGCGGTCGGTGGGGAGGTTCTGGTTGGCGAGGTCGACGACGAGGTCGTCGAGGCGGATGTTGAGCTCCTGCGGCTCCCGCTTGGGCGCCGCGGGAGCGTTGGGGTCTTTGACCTTCTTGGAGCGGAGGAGCTCCTTGAGGCGGTCGGCCTGCTCCTTGGGTGCGCCATGCTCGGCGCCTGCGGAGACGACGACCTGAGAGAGCGAGAGCGACTTGAGGGTCGGTCGACCCGAGAGGAGCGAGAGCCAGCGCGGCGCGGCGGCGACCTTACCTACGCAGACCCAGTCTGCGGCAGGGGTGAGCGAGGGGTCGGCGAGGCAGACATCGGCGATGACGACGTCGCCCCAGGGGCGGACGGAGATGGCGCCGAGCCGGAGGGGGATGCCTCGTTCGCTGGCCTTCGAGGTAACCAGGCTGCGGATGGCGGGGCCGGCGACGACGGAGGCGATGAGGGAGAGGAGGAGGAGGAGTGCGAAAAGCCCGAGCAGGACAAAGGCGGCACGGCGCCAACGGGGGCTGCGGCGGGGAGCGGCCTGGCCTTTGGCGACGGGCTTGGTGGTCATGCAGCGGACTTGGGGAGCGGGTGCGGAGAGCGGATCACCGCGAGGATGATTGCTTGGCAGCGAGAGCGCCCATACCATAGGGGGGAGGTCGGGCAAGAATCGCCCGCAGGGAGCAGGCGCGATGGGCAGCATTCGAACTCGAATCAGGGAGCGTTTGGCGCGGGAGGCAAAGGCACGCGGGCTCGATGCGGAGGGGCTCCGCGCCCTGTTTCAGCGGCCCGAGACGCAGCAGGTGCTGCGGGCGTTGATGGCGGCGCAGGGCCGGCTCCTGCGGGAGCTGGAGGCGGCGCGATTGGCCTCGCAGCAGGGGGTTGGCGCAGTCGCGGTAGACGACCTTGCGGAACAGAAGGCGCAGCTTCGGGAGATTACCGAGGCGCGGCGAAACCGCTCTGCAGAGGGGCGCTGATTTGGCCCGTTGCAATGGGATGAATCGGCGCGCATAATCGCGGCCGTCAGGGGCTCGAAGCAGCCCGTCCGAAGTGCGCAGAAGGATGGTGGTTGAGATGGAGAAAGCAGTCTGGGATTACATCCACGCCTACGCATCGCCTGCTCAGCCGGAGCAGATCACCTTCTACGACAAGTATGACAAGACGCTTTACCGCGACGTGTCGTTGCAGACGATCGGCCAGCATGGCTGGGAGCTGGTGACGGTGCTTCTGGGCCGCGACCCGGAGACGAAGGAGGCTCGGTATGAGTACTTCTTCAAGCGGAACCGGGCGATGGGGTACTCGTCGGGCCTGGGCAATACAGGCGCGAACTAGTCCGCGTGACGGACCGTGTGGCGCTGCCAGCGGCCGTCAACGAGGAGCATGCGGGTGGGTCCGGAGACGGGCTGCTGGCTGGGGTAGTCTGCGTCGCCGGGGAGCAAGAGCCGCGGTGATCCGGCGAGTTCCAGCCGCGGCAGGACGGGATGGAGCAGTTGCGCATCGGCCCAGTCATGGAGCTGCATGCCGGCCTCGAGCTGCTCTGCGAGGTCGGCGAGGAAGTAGAAGGTGGGGGGCGAGAGGAGCATGTCGGAAGCGGCATACTCCTGCAGCGCATCGACGGGCCTTCTCCAGCGGTGCTCGACCATCTCAAAGCCGTCGGGCGCCGCCTCCTGACCGTGGGGATGGGTGGCAAGATAGAAGCGGGTGTCAAAGCGGCGGCGTTCGACGGCGGGGGTGACCCAGCGGGCGAAGGGGCGAAGGTCGTCGAGTCCGGGACGGAGTGCGAGCGCCTGCAGGGCCTCGGCGAAGGGGGCCTCGCTGCTGCGGAGGGCCGCAGCGTGGGCGGGGGTGGCGGGCTGTCCAGCGTGGTCGGTGGCGAGGAGCAGCCCCGACTCTTCGAAACACTCACGAAGCGCGGTCCACCGGGCTGCGGTATCGAGGTCACCTGCTGCAGCGTCGAGGTCTGCGGGGTCGAGACGGCCACCCGGATAGACGAACATGCCTGCCATGAACCCTGCGGTGTCACCACGACGGAGCAGGAGGACCTCCGCGTCGCGGCCTGTGCCACGGACGACCACCACCGTGGCCGCGTGACGAATCTCGACCGGCTCGCTCACTGGAGGTCTTCGTCGGGCCCGAGCAGCCAGTCGTGGTCGGAGGGATCGGCGCGGAAACGGAGCTGCTCGACCGACTCGATGACCGACACCGCGCCGCCGGCCGCGATGGGTCGATAGAGGAGCGCGAGCTCGGCGAGGCTCATCTCGACCGCGTGAACGGGGGTCTGCAGTTGGAGCGCGCGGAGCTGTTTGGCCTGCCAGCGGGTGAGGAATTCGGTGTCACGGGTGACAAAGCGGGTGAGCGCCTCGACGAGATCGGCGAGGTCGGTGGGGTCGGGTGGATGGAGGCGCGCGGCGGCGACAACCGTCGCGAGCCGGACAGTGCGCTCGAAGCTTGCGAGGGCGGCGCCGAGCTCGGCGGCGGAGCCGATGGCAGCCAGCAGCGACATGAGCTCTCTGGGCTCGGCGGCGCGGAGCGAGGCGATGAGGGCGCGCAGGCCGGCGGCCTCATTGGGCAGCGGCGGCAGGAGCGTGGTAAGGGCGGCCTCGGGACGGAGCACAACGGCGTCGGCGCCGACGGCCAGCATGGTCTCACCGCTGCCGCCGTCCTGCAGGAGCACGAGCGTCACTTCGCGGGCAAACTCGCGGACAAGGCCGAGGATGCGGGAGGCGGCTTCGGCGTTGAGCGAAGGGGCCTGAACGAGCAGTTCGAGGCGGTCGACCGGCCGCGATGGCATGGCAGAGAGCTGGGCCGCGAGCGCATCGAGCAGCGCAGGCAGTTCGCGGGTTGCGGCGGGTGTGAGCGAGAGCACCAGCGCGGTGGCCTGACGGCTCTCTTCCCACTGCCGCAGCTGCGGCTTGCGCGAGGCCCGCCCTGCAAGGAGCGCGCGCCGCTGTTCGGCGAGACGGAGTGCCTCCACGCTAGACCCCGAACCGCTCGAAGAGGCGGCCCCAGCGGATGCCGCGGTCGCTCACCATCACCTCATCCGCGCCGAGATGGTCCATGACCGAGCGCAGGAGCATGGCGCCTGCGGGGAGGACGTCGGCCCGCTTTGCAGGCATGCCTGCGAGCGACTTCCGCTGGCTCAGGCTGAGCGCAAAGAGGGCGTTCTCGATGCGGGTCACTTCGGCGCGCGAGAGGCGGTGGCCATGGACGAGCTCGGCATCATACTCGACCAGTTCGAGCGAGAGCGCGGCGAGCGTGGTGACCGTTCCGGCGACGCCCACGAGGAGAGGCGGCGGGACGAAGCGCTTCACCGAGGCACGGGAGAGCGCCTCGGTGGTTGCAGCCTGCAACGCGGCTCGCTCGGCAGCCGAGATGGGGTCTGCGGTAACGCAGCGCTCGGTGAGTCGCACGGCTCCGACATCGAGGCTGACGACGGCGTGGCTGCCGTCGGGGAAGGCGTCGATGAGTTCGGTGGAGGCACCGCCGATGTCGACGATCTGGGCGCGCGTGAGGTCGGGGAAGGAGCCTCGGGTGGCGAGGAGGCTGAGTTCGGCCTCGTGCTCTCCCGAGATGACATCGATGGAGGTGCCGATGAGGAGCGAGAGTTCCGCGGCGGCCTCGGCGCCGTTGGCTGCCCGGCGGAAGGGGGCGGTGCCGGTTGCGATGCGGTGGTGGACGGCGAAGTCCTGCGCGAGTTCATCGAACCGGACGAGGGCCTCTGCGGTTCGTTCGAGCCCTTCGCGGAAGAGGCTGCCGTGCTTGTCGAGCCCTTCGGAGACGCGGGTGATTTCGGCCTCGTCGGTGACAACATGCCAGCCCTCTGCGCCGCGCTCAGCGATGAGCATGATGACGGTGTTTGAGCCGATGTCGAAGCTGGCGACGCGGGTGCCGACGGCGAGCGTGGAGGGCTGGAGTGTCATCGACCCTTCACCTTGAACTCGGCACGGCGGTTGAGGTTGTCTTTGTCGCTGGCGGGCATCTCTTCGCCGTAACTGACGACGCGGAGACGGCTGCGGTCGAGCCCGAGCGAGGCGAGGTAGTTGACGACGACGCGGGCGCGGCGCTCGCCGAGGGCGAGGTTGTATTCGTTGGAGCCGGCCTCGTCGCAGTGGCCTGTGACGGAGATGGATACCGTGGGGTTCTCCTTCAGCCAGGCCGCGTGGTCGCTGAGGATCTGGGCGGCGCTGGTG
>CAIWGR010000270.1 GCA_903912275.1 uncultured delta proteobacterium | reverse complement strand
GCGCGGCCTGCGAGCGCGCCGATGACGAAGAGCGGCGTGACCTCGCCGCCGATGAAACCAACGCCCACCGTCACCGCGGTGAAGAGCAGTTTGAGCGCAAAGGCCTCGGGCCCGGACGCGCCCGCTCCGAAGGCCTCCGTGAGCAGCGGAAGACCAAGGCCGAGGGACTCGCGCGAGCCGAGCGCGAGGGTGAGCAACAGCAGCAGCGCGCCACCTGCAGCGAGGCGGAGCGGCAGCCGCGGGAGGTAGCGCTCCGACGCGGCCTTGATGCCGTGCGAGAGCCAGACGAAGAGGCGCGCGAGGAGCCCCATGCAGCCACCAAGCAGGAGCCATGCAGCCAGCATCTGCAGCGTGACAGGCGACGCCTCGATGCGGGGAAAGGGGAAGTGGGCAACGCCGAGCCAACGCACCGTCGCATCGCCCGCGAAGGCGGCCAAGAGCGCCACAGGCAGTGCCTCGAGCGAGAGCCTGCGGCGAACCACGAACTCGGCGGCGAAGAGGGCGCCCGCGAAGGGTGTGCCAAAGACCGCGCCGAAGCCGCCACCGACGCCCGCAAAGAGCATGAGCCTGCGGAGCTCCGGCGACGCTGTCACGCGGCGGGCAACTCCGTCTGCGAGGCCGGCGCCCATCTGCACGGCGGTGCCTTCGCGGCCAGCGCTGCCGCCAACGAGGTGGGTGAGCAGGGTGCCGAGCAGGACCATGGGGGCGAGGCGGCCGGGGAGCGGGTTACCGCCATCGGCCAGCGCGTCGATGATACGATTGGTACCCTGCCCTGCTGTGGCGCCCCAGCGCTCATAGGCGCCGCCCAGGAGGAGCCCGCCGACGGGGAGCAACCAGACGAGCCAGAGGTGGCCTTCGCGGAGGTCGGTGACCGCGCGCAGGGCCACAAGAAAGAGGGCTGCACTGAGGCCGCAGAGCAGGCCGATGAGGAGGCTGAGCGACAGTGCGCGCCGCCAGAGGAGGAACCGGTTCGGCGCGTGGGCGGAGGGCATGAACAGGGCTCCGCGGGCTCAGACGGAGGGGAGTTCGCGCTCTACGAGAAAGACGGGCACTGCGCCCTTGCCCTTGAGTTCGACGGGGCCGCGGGGCGTACAGACAAAGCTGTCGCGGATGCGCTCGTAGACCTCTTCGCTTACCTGTACCCGGCCCGGCAAACCGTGCGATTCGATGCGGCTGGCAGTGTTCACCGTGTCGCCCCATACATCGTAGATGAACTTCTTGATGCCGATGACCCCTGCCACGGCGCTGCCGGTATGGATGCCAATGCGGAGCTGAAGTTCGCCCGTCTGCGGGCTGAGTTCCACCGCGGCGGCCTGCATGTCGAGGGCGAGCGCGACGATGCGTTCGAGGTGGCCAGGCTGCGGGTCTGGGAGCCCACCGGCCACCATGTAGGCGTCGCCGATGGTCTTGATCTTCTCGAGGCCATGCTTCTCCACGAGCGCGTCGAAGCGGGAGAAGATGAGGTTGAGGAGCCCGACAATCTCGCTCGGAGACATGGCAGCCGAGCGAGGGGTGAAGCCCACGATGTCGGCAAAGAGCACGGAGACATCCTCATACCGCTCCGCGATGATGCCGTCGCGCCGCTTGAGCTGCTCGGCGATGGGCGCCGGCAGGATGTTGAGGAGCAGCCGGGTGTTCTCCTTGTGGAGCCGGGCGATGGTGAGGTGGGTGTTAACGCGGGCGAGCAGCTCGTGGGCGTTGAAGGGCTTTCCGACATAGTCGACGGCGCCGAGTTCAAAGCCGCGGACGATGTCGGCGACCTCGGTCTTGGCGGTGAGGAAGATGATCGGCAGGTCTTTCCACTCGGCCCGGGATTTGATGATGCGGCAGGCCTCGTAGCCATCCATCTCGGGCATCATCACATCCATGAGGACGAGGTCTGGCTTGACCCTGTCGATGACATCGACGGCCTGGCGCCCGTTGATGGCGACGCTGATGAGGTAGCCCTCCTGCTTGAGGATGGCGCTCAGGGTCTGGATGTTGGTCGGCGTGTCTTCGACGATGAGGATACGGGCCGGGACGACGGGGAGGGTCATGGTGCAGTTCCGGCAGCGGCGGCGCGGAGCGCGCGAAGGGTCTCGAGCGCGCCGGGAAAGTCGAAGGCTGCGGCAAGGGCAGCGACCTGCTTCATCGCCTCGGCGCCCTCACCGGCGGGCCATCCGGCAGCAAGCGCGGCAGCAGCATCAGCTGCGTCGGGATTGAGTTCATCAAAGAGGATTTGGAGTGCGTCGCAGCCTGCGGCTCGCTCCGCTGACGAGAGGGTGGTTGCGGCGGGCGCGGCCGCAGCGGCGAGCGGTGCGAGGAGTGCGTCGAAGGCTGGCCCCATCGCGGCGAGCTGGCTGCTGGCGGCAACGAGGTCTTCGCGCATCAGCGACGCCTCAAGCTGCCCGAACAGGCGGGCCAGATCTGCCGCGCCGATGGTCCCCATGATGCCCTTGATGGTGTGCGCCGCACGGCTTGCGCCGGCGACGTCGCCGCCCTGGATAGCAACCGTGATGCGGACGAGCTCGTCGGCATGGTCGCGATGGAGACTCTCGAGGATGCGGAGGAAGAGGCCCCGGTTGTTGCCGACCCGGGCGAGCCCCTCCACGAGGTTGACGCCGGGCAGCTCGGGGAGCGGCAGGGGCTCTGGCAGCGCGGCCGCCGCCGGAGGGGGGGCGGGTGCATCTGCGAAGGCGCGAGGCTTCACGTGGCGAAGCAGCGCGCCAAAGAGCGCTGCGGGATCGATGGGCTTGGCGATGTGGTCGTCCATGCCCGCTTCATCCGCGCGGAGGCGGTCCTCGCGCAGCACATTGGCGGTCATGGCAAGGATGGGGAGGTTGCGCCAGCGCGGCTCGCTCCGGATGCGTCGGGTGGCCTCGTAGCCGTCCATGACGGGCATCTGCACATCCATGAGTATGGCGTCGTAGTCTGCGCGCAGGAGCGCATCGAGCGCCTGCTGGCCGTCGAACGCCTCGTCGACCACAAAGCCCTCCGCGGCGAGCAGCTCGCTGGCCACCTGGCGGTTGATGGCGTTGTCTTCGACAAGGAGCAGGCGGGCGCCGCGGAGCGAGGAGAGGTCGAGCGAGGCCTGAGGACGGTCGCCGCGACGCTGCATGGGGTGGTCG
>CAIWGR010000269.1 GCA_903912275.1 uncultured delta proteobacterium | reverse complement strand
CGGGCGCAGCCTCTTGCGCAGCCGGCAACACCGCCCGAACAGGCTCCACCATCGGCTCCACAGCAACCCCGAGCGCCGTCGCCGCAGAGAGCGGCACCGCGTTCGGCTCCAGCAGCGGATCGGTCGGAGGCATGGGGCTACCCGTATCCTGCGCCGCCACCGGCGCCACCGCCTCGCGCTGCGCGGGTTCTACTGGCTGCTCACCCGCAGGCCCCGGCACCGAATGCCCATCCACGCTGAGCGAGGTAGGCCGCGACCCAGCACCGCCACCGACAACCAACCAGCCCAATCCAGTCAACGCCATCGCGCCAGCCACGAGCCATAGCCCCCAGCGGCGACCGCGACCCGCCGACGCCACAGAAGCAGCCTCCGCACGCACCACCACCACCTCGGGAGCCGGCGTGGCGCCACGCTCCACACGGATCTCATAGGAACCGTCGGCCCCCTGATCGGCTACCACTTCGAGCGGCGACGCCTTGGAGAGCAGTCGCCCGGTCTTCGAACCCTGTGAATCCATTGCAGGCTACCATCGGTTGCAGATGCCCCATCTCTGCGCCAAGCCGCCAAAAAGGTCAACCGCCGCATGGTCTCCCACACGGCGGTCTCTTGCACACAGCGCGTCAACGACGCGCAGCCGGCGCGACAACTACTTCTTGTCTTCGAACTCCGCGTCGATCACGTCGCCATCCGCGCCGCCGCCGCCGTCCGCGCCGCCGCCGCCCTGCTCGGCCGACGCAGCCTCATACATCTTCTGCGCAAGGTCGTGAGAGGCCTTCTCCAGCTTCGACTTCGCTGCCTCGAGCGTCTCCTTGCTGCCAGACTCAAGCGCCGTCTTTGCCTCGGCAAGCGCCTCTTCCACGCGTGCGACAAGTGCCGCGTCGAGCTTCTCACGGTTCTCGTCGATGAGCTTCTTGGCGCTCCACGACATCGAGTCCACCTCGTTGCGGAGGTTCACAAGCTCCTGCTTGCGCTCGTCCTCCTCCTTGTTCTGCTCCGCCTCCCGCACCATCCGCTGGATGTCCGCCTCGGAGATACCCGACGACGACTCGATGCGAATCTGCTTCTCGGTGCCGGTAGCCTTGTCCTTCGCCGACACATGCACGATGCCGTTGGCGTCGATGTCGAAAGTGACCTCAATCTGCGGAACGCCGCGAGGCGCCGAGGGGATGCCATCGAGGTTGAACTTGCCGAGCGACTTGTTGTCGTTCGCCATCTTCCGCTCGCCCTGTGTGACATGCACCGTCACCGAGCTCTGGCTGTCCGAAGCCGTCGAGAAGGTCTCCGAACGCTTCGTCGGGATGGTCGTGTTGCGCGGGATCAGCACGGTCGTAACGCCGCCAAGCGTCTCGATGCCAAGCGACAGCGGCGTCACGTCGAGCAGAAGGAGGTCCTTCACATCGCCCGACAGAACGCCAGCCTGAACCGCAGCGCCAAGCGCCACAACCTCGTCCGGGTTCACACGCTGATGAGGCTCGCGGCCGAAGAACTCGGTCACCCGCTGCTTCACCTTCGGGATACGCGTCGAGCCGCCGACGAGCACCACCTGGTGGATGTCCGAAGCCTTCAGGCCCGCATCGGCCATCGCCTTCCGGCAGGGCTCCATCGTCCGCTCGATGATGTCATCGATGAGCTGCTCGAGCTTGGCTCGCGACAGCGTCTTCACGAGGTGCTTCGGCCCGGTCGCATCTGCCGTCAGGTAGGGCAGATTGATCTCCGTCTCCGTCACCGAAGAGAGCTCAATCTTCGCCTTCTCCGCCGCGTCCTTGAGCCGCTGAAGGACCATCTTGTCCTTCGAGACGTCCATGCCAGAATCCCGCTTGAACTCCTCGATGAGCCAGTCCATCAGGCGGTGGTCAACGTCATCGCCGCCCAGCGTCGTGTCGCCATTCGTCGACTTTACCTCGACCACGCCGTCGCCGACCTCCAGAATCGAGACGTCGAAGGTGCCGCCGCCGAAGTCGTAGACCGCGATGGTCTCCT
>CAIWGR010000268.1 GCA_903912275.1 uncultured delta proteobacterium | reverse complement strand
GGTCCAGCCGATGCGCCAGCCCGGATAGCGCCAGTTCTTTGTAAGTCCGTCGAGGATGACGACGGGGTCGCGGTTCACATCCTCTACGAACTCCGCGGCGCTCACCGAGCCCGAGGTGGAGGCGGCCGAATCCCAGATGTAGTGCGAGTAGTACTCGTCCATGAGGAGGTAGCAGTCGAGCTCGCGCGCTGCCTCGACGTAGGCCGCGAGCTGCGGGCCGGCGACCAGACGCCCCGTGGGGTTCGACGGGTTTGAGAACAAAACGGCGCCGAGGCCGCGGTGGAGAATCTCCGTGCGGAGGTCTGCTGCGGTGGCCTGGTAGCCCCGCTCCGGGTCGAGCGGGATGGGGATAGGGGTGAACATCTCGAAGAGCTCGAGGAGCTCCTCGTAGGCGGTGTAGTCGGGGATGAGATGTCCCACATGGGTCCGGCCAAGCGCCGCCGCGAGACGAGATAGGCTGAGGCGTCCGCCGCCCGCGATGGCCACGTTCTCCGGCCCGTACTGGCTCTTCATGCCGCGCCGGTAGCGCTTGTTGTAGAGCTCGGCGACGGCAACGCGGAGTTCGAGCATGCCCGGAACGGGCGCATACTCGGAGGTGCGCGGGTCGACCGACACATCGGTGATGCGGTCGGGCGCGCCCGGGATGGGGCCGGTCTCCGGGGCTCCCTGTCCGAGGTTGGCCCAGTCGGGGTGACCGTAGGAGAAGCCGAGTCGGGCCGCCTCGGTCATGACATAGATGACGCCGGTCCTAGGGACGGGGCGAAAGGCGTTGGGTTCGTTGGCGTCGCTGGCTGCCATGGTCTCTTGGGAGGTCGAGAGCGGGGAGGGTCAGATTGCGTCATGCGAGCAGACGCGTCAAACACAAACCTGCTTAGAACTGAAAGTAGATGAAGGGGACGGAGTCGGTGCCCTTGATGCGCCAGAGTGCGATGGCGACGGCGACAAGCAGCAGCGCCTGCGCGGGCGCGGGGATGCGGCAGAAGAGGTCGACGCAGCGCTCGCGCCAGCGGATGGGTGAGAGGTGCCAAGCCAGCGCGCCGCCAATCGTGGAGAGCAGCAGCGGTGTGAGGTTGGGGATGAAGGTGGTTCCGGCCGCGATGTTCTCGAGAATCTCGGTCGCGTCTTCAAAGGCAGGAGCGCGGAAGAAAATCCAGGCGAAGCAGACGAAGTGAAAGGTCAGAAACACCGCCAGTGGCCGGGTCCAGGTGCGCTTGGCGACGGCCGCGCCAAGGCTGCTCCGCTGGAACAGCCGCGTGACACCGAGCGCCGCGCCGTGCAGCGCCCCCCAGATGACGAAGTTCCAGCTCGCGCCATGCCAGAGGCCACCGAGGAGCATGGTGATGAAGAGGTTGCGGTAGGTCGCCCAGCCGCCGCCTCGGTTTCCGCCGAGCGGGATGTAGAGGTAGTCGCGCAGCCAGGAGGAGAGCGAGATATGCCAGCGGTGCCAGAACTCCTGCAGGTTGGCAGACTGGTAGGGGCGGTTGAAGTTGGGTGTCAGCGTGAAGCCGAGCAGGAGGGCCGCTCCGATGGCGACATCGGTGTAGCCTGAGAAGTCGCAGTAGATCTGGATGGCGTAGCCGTAGACGGCGGCCAGCGTCTCGACGCTGGAGTAGAGCTCGGGGGCGTCGAAGACCCGGTCGACCAGGTTGAGGGCCAGCGGGTTGGCGATGGCCACCTTCTTGAAGAGGCCCATGGCGATGAGGGCCAGGCCGAGGCCGTGGGTGCGGGCGTCCCATTTGGCGGGCAGGCGGAGCTGCGGGAGCAGGTCGCTGGCGCGGACGATGGGGCCTGCGACGAGCTGCGGAAAGAAGGAGATGAAGGTAGCGAAGCGGAGGAAGCTGGGCTCGGTGGCCAGCGAGCCGCGGTAGACATCGATGGTGTAGCTGAGGCTCTGGAAGGTGAAGAAGGAGATGCCGGCCGGGAGCACGATCTGGAGCACCGGCAGAACGACCGTGGAACCGGTCGCCTCTGCGAGTGACTGGAGCGATGCGAGGAAGAAGTTGGCGTATTTGAAGTAGGCGAGAATGCCGAGGTTGGTGACCAGGCTCAGCAGCAGCCAGCCCCGACGCACGCGCTTTTCGCTGTTCGCCTCGATGCGCCGCGCGACCAGCCAGTCCATCGTCGTGGAGAAGGCGATGAGCCCCAGCATCTTCCAATTCCAGACGCCGTAGAAGAAGTAGCTGCAGACCAGCAGCCACCAGAGCCGCGGCGCCTCTGTCCGCTTCAGCGCCCAGTAGACCGCGAAGACAAGGAGGAAGAACCAGCCGAAGAGTGCGGAGTCGAAGAACATGGCTAGTTCCGGCTCCGCGCGAGGCAGAGGTGTGCCGCGGAGTTTGCGGCGTCTGCGAGAGCGGCGTTGTCAAAGGCGTCGAACATGAGTCGCATCGCAGGCATGCAGCCGCTCACGGTCTGGGCAGCAGGCTCAATGCGACCGGTCGGCAGCGCAAACGACTCTCCCCGCTTCCAGAGCTCGAAGTTCTCAAGCAGGTCACTGGCCAGCCGCGCGCCCACCAGGCCGTATCCCGTGCCGGTGAGGTGCACGCCGTCGGCCTGCCCGCGCGTCGGCACCGAGGCCATCCACTC
>CAIWGR010000267.1 GCA_903912275.1 uncultured delta proteobacterium | reverse complement strand
TGCCCGAGGCCAACGCCGCCGCGCCTGCCGCATCCGCTCCTGAGACGTCGCGTATGCGCCTGCCGGCATCCAGCGCGACGACGCTCCCCAACCCGGCGGCTGCGCCTAGCGTGTTCAGCATGGAGGCCATCGGGAAGATGAGCGCCGCGGAACTCCGGGCCAACATGGCGGCGATTACGTCTTCGCGGTAGGGTGGGGGTGAGGGCTCCGCCCTCACGCGCTCGGGGCAAGCTCCCGTAAAAAGCGAAAGGCGCGGCAAACCATCGACCCACTCGGGAGGCCACCATGGCCAATATCGATTTTGCCCAACTCAGCGGCAACGCACGCGTCAGCGCCGTCCTTCACCGCATGATCGAGCTCAAGCTCGCCGACCGTGCCGAACTGTACAAGGCTCCGCAGTTCCTCAACTTCGGTAGCCTTAACGGCTCCGGCTCTAGCGCGTTGCAGGTTCCCGTTATCGGCCTCGCCGGTACGGACCTCATGGCGGCGGTGGGCGACGGTAGCTCGGTAAGCGAGACGCTCCCCGCTCGCGCTTCCGCGACGATCACCATCGCCCGCCAGGCGCTCCGCTACGACATCACGGACCTCGCATCCCTCACCGACCCCCTCGCCAGCGGCGCGGGCGTTGGCGTCGAGGGCCTCGCGAACTCGATGGCAATCGCCTTCGGTATGCGCCTCACCCAGATGATCACCGCGCTCTCCTCGGGCCTGTCCCAGAGCGTCGGCTCGACGACCGTGGCGCTCACGGTCGCCACGTTTTTCGACGCGATCTACAAGCTCCAGCTCCAGTCGAACGACGGCGAGTTCGCCGCCGTGTTGGCGCCGCAGCAGATCAACCACCTGATCAACTCGCTCCGCAGCGAGACGGGACCCGGTCAGTACGTCGCCGCGACGCAGGACCAGATCGCCGCGAAGGGACAGGGCTTCCGGGGGATGCTCTTCGGCGTAGGTCTGTATACGTCGTCTACCGTGCCTTTCGCGAACGTTTCGGCCGACCGGCTCGGTATGATGACCGCTACCGGCGCCATCGGCTACGCGACCGGTAGCCCGATGCCCATCCAGGGCGCTGGTGCGATCATCCTCCCCGCCGGCTCGCAGGTCGTCGTGGAGCTTGAGCGCGATGCAGCCAGTGGACTCACGAAGGTGGTCGGAAACTCCTTCGCGGGCGTGGCCGAGATCCAGGATCTGAAGGCGGTCGGGATCTTGAGCAAGGCGACTCCGTAGTCGGCTAGCCGCCTCACGGTGGCACTAGGGCGTCGGGGTGCTTACCTGTACCTTGACGCCCTTTCTGCGTCTGGAGCAACCATGAGCGCGACCTTTCAGACTTCCGCAGGCGGGCCTAGCATCCAAGGCAGGGCGGCAGAGCGCCCCGGTTCCATGCGGGAGCTCCTCCCGACGAACGCTTCGCCCCCGTTCTGGTACCTCCACCATCCGGGCAAGTGGCAGCTGGTCGAAGGAGAATGGCTCCCGCAGCTTACCGAGATGCGCGCAGACCCCGGTGTGAACCGTGTCGATAAGGAC
>CAIWGR010000266.1 GCA_903912275.1 uncultured delta proteobacterium | reverse complement strand
AGTCGCTCTGGCCGACCACCGTCGCCCACACCTTCGACTACACCGTGAAGCGGGCGGCGGCCCGCCTGCCCGTGACCTTCGGCAACCCGCCGGAGAGCGCAGCCGGCCCGCTCGTCGTCATGCTCCCCAAGGGCAAAGAGCTCACCCGCTGGCTCTTCGCGCACCTTGCGCAGAAGGCCGCGCTGGGATGCTCGCTCCGGCTGGTCGGAAGCAAAGATGAGGGCATCGGTTCGGCCGACAAGTTTGCCGGCGAAGGCTGGCGCTACGTCGACACCGTCGCCTACGGCAACCACGCCCGCATTGAAGCCTTCGAACGGACCGAAGAGCCGGCGCCGGCGATGGAGAACTTCCGGACCCTCCAGGCACAGGTCGAGGCCATCGGCGGCTCTGTCTCGCTCGAGGTCTCGACGGCGCCAGGTGTCTTTGCAGCCGACGGGCTCGACGAGGGCTCCCGCCTCCTACTCCGCCACCTTCCCGCCCTGCAGGCTACCTCCGCACTCGACCTCGGCTGCGGTGCTGGCTGGCTTGCCCGCTTCCTGCTGCAGACCGGCAGGGCCGCAAAGGTGGAGGCCGTCGATACCCACTGGATGGCGCTCGAAGCGACGCGCGCCACGCTCGCCTCCTTTGGCGCTGCAGCCACCGTGCGAGCCTCCGAAGGGCTCTCCGATGCCGCCGGCGGCTACGACTTGGTCGTCTCCAACCCGCCCTTCCATCAGGGCCACACGCAGACGCTTGACCCCACGCTCCGTATGATTGCCGACCTGCCGCGGGTGATGCGCTACGTCGGCCGCCTCTATCTGGTCGCCAACCGCTTCCTGCCCTACAACGAGGCGCTCGATGCGGCTTTCGAGCGTGTCTCGGTCATTGCCGAGACAGGCAAGTTCAGGCTCTACCGGGCAGAGGCTCCGCGCGCCGTGCCACCGAAGGCCTTGCCACCGAAGGTGGAGCCGCCGAAGACAGCGCCAGCAAAGCCAGAGCAGCGGCGCGACAGAGCGCGCAAGCGTTAACGCCAGAGACAGAGAAGGGGAGGGCAGCATGGAGTGGGTCATCGGATGTGTCGTCGGAGTCGGACTCGCTGCCGCAGCGGGCTTTCGCCTCTTCGTGCCGCTGCTCGGGCTGAGCCTCGCCTACACCCTCAACTGGATGGAGCCGTCGGCCGCCTTTCACTGGCTCGACAGCTGGATTGCCGTCACCGCGCTCAGCGTCGCGACCGTGGTGGAGATCGGCGCCTTTTACGTCCCGTGGCTCGACCACCTGCTCGACCTCGCCGTCGCGCCTCTCTCCGTCGTCGCGGGCACGCTTCTCATGGCCTCCTCGATGGGCGACAGCTCCCCGGCGCTGCAGTGGGGCCTCTCCATCGTCGCAGGCGGCGGCGTGGCTGCAGCGGTTCAGGCCGGAACGACCGCAACGCGTGGCATCTCAGGTGTCACCACGGGCGGACTGGCCAACCCCATCGTCTCCACCTTTGAGCTCCTCGCCTCGGTCGCCATGACGCTGCTGGCGCTGCTCGTCCCGCTCCTCGCGCTGGCGCTGTTCGCGGTGCTCGTCGTACTGCTCTACCGGCTCTGGTCGAAGCGGAAGCGGAGCAAGGTCGCGCTCGCTACCTGAGGCGGTGGCAGTGCTCTGAGATGGCTGCCAGCGCCTCGCGCTGTGCCCAGAGTTCGAGCGGCACGAAGGTCTTGCCCGTCGTCAGATAGCCCACGCTGATCTCGCGCGAAGGGTCGGCCCAGGTCATCATGTTCGAGAAGCCGAGATGGCCGAAGGCCTCGCCGGAATCCGGGCCGTAGAGGCTCGCAAGGTCGCCGCCAAGCATGAACCCCAGCCCATATCGGACGGGCAGAAGGAGCGTGTGGTCGAGCTCGAGGTAGGCCGACTCGTTGCGCGCCCGACGGACCGTGCGAGGCTCGAAGATCTCGTGCTCACCTGCGCGGCCACCGTCGAGGAGCATCTGGTAGAAGCGGCTCATCTCTTCGGCCGTCGCCACCATGTTGCCCGATGGCACGACAGAGGTGAGGAAGACGGGGTCGTTGGCGAGATCGGCAATCTTGTCGAACTCGATGCCAAGGGCCCGCTTGAGGATGAGGTCGAAGGGGGGCTTTGGCGCCTCGCCCATCATGGAGCTCCGCGCCAAGAGCGGGAGCTGCTCGGGGCGCATGCCGTAGGTGAAGTACTCCATGCCCAGCTTGCTGCGGAACTCCTCGTCCAGCACCGTGGCGATCGGTTTGCCCGTGATCCGTTGGATGACCTCACCGAGGATGAAGCCGCCCGTGATGGCGGGGTAGGAGAGCCGGCGGCCATGCCGCGACCGTGGAGCCGCCTCGCAGAGCAGACTGACCACCGCATCCCAGTCGGCGAGGATATCGGTCTCGCGCCCCTTCTGCTTGGCGAAGGGGATGCCTGCGCGGTGGGTCAGCACATGGCGAAGGGTGATGGTGTCTTTGCCATACTTTCCGAACTCGGGGATGTACTCCACAACCCGGTCGTCGATGTGCAGGCTGCCCCGTTCATCGAGCAGGTGGATAAGCATCGCGGTCACGGCCTTGGAAGCCGAGAAGACGCAGACAGGGGTCGCGGGATCCATGACCTTCTTGGGGCCATCGACAGGGTCAGCCGGGTCTGCGCCGGAAGCATGGCCGACCGACCGCTTGATGACCACCTTGCCGTGGCGCCGGAGGCAGAGCGAGATGGCTGGCTGGTAGCCCGTCCGATAGTGGTCGAGCACCTTGTTCCAGATGGCGTCGACACCCTCCTGGGTCATCCCCGCGTCGTGCGGGTCGCACTCCGCAGCATGGTCGATACGGATGAGGTCGGTCAGGTCGGCGGGGATGGTGAGCCGGTGCTCTTTGCCGGCGAAATGGCCCAAAATGCTTGTGATCATCGTCTCTCTCCTCGCCGTTGTCGCCGCCGCTGCGGCCCCTTCGTGCATCGTCTCGGAGCGGTCAAGGTCTTGGCCCCGCGCCGCTGCCCGAGCCCTCGCCACCGCTGCAGTAGTTGGCCTCCGCGCAGGCTTCGGCCGAGCCGGTTGCACACCCGCGGTGGGCGAGCTCGCAACCGCGGAGCGGGGCTGCCGTCACGCCATCGCCCGTCCGGAGCAGCTGCGCGGCGCGCGCGCAGCCGCGGGAGTCGCCTAGGTCGCAGGCCTTGGCCAACCACTCCACGCCCGTCGCCTTGGGCGCCAGTCCACCAGCCATGAAACAGCCCTCCGCGCTGCCCAGCGAGCAGGCCCGCCGCAGCATCGGCCT
>CAIWGR010000265.1 GCA_903912275.1 uncultured delta proteobacterium | reverse complement strand
GCCGAAGGCCTTCGAGGCGCCGACGGTCGCGCACCTCTTGGTATTGCAGCACATCGCGCAGGCGCAGCCGGCGATGCGCGCCCGTCTTGCGGCAGGGGAGCTCACCGGCATTGAGGAGCCGCACCAGATACTGACGAGAGACCTGGAGCAGGTCGGCCGCCTCTTGCGTGGTCAGCTCCTTCTCCGTGGCAACCAGCGAGACCGCACTTCCCTCGGCCATGCGGTGCGCGGCCTGGGCGAGCAGCAGCAGCAGGTCTTGCGGGAGCGGGTGATGCTGCCCATCGGGCGCCACGATGGCGTAGTCGCTCAGCACCTCGTTCGGGCGATGCAGGAGCGCGACCAGGGCCTGCGGGAGCACCACCACGGGTTGATGCAGCAGCGAGGCAGAGATGTTGAAGACTTCAGGCGAGCTGGGCTGGGCGGGCTGGTGCGGATTTGCAGACATGAGAACCTCCGATGTGTGGGAGGCAATGGCACCCATTCGACCCAAACGCAACCTCTTTCGACCCAAACGCAACCACCGAGTCGCGCCGTGTCAGTAGCGGGGGTGTGGGTGGTCTCGACCGAGCCTGGCGGCGGCATGGCCCAGTTCCGGCTCGAGGCGGGGCAGGTGGCGGCGGCGGTCATCCACCGCACCGTGGAGGAGATCTGGTTTGTGACCGAGGGTCGCGGCGCCATCTGGCGCCGCTCAGCGCGGCGCCAGCCCGCCTGCAGCCCGCACCCGCGCGCAGGCCGCCTCTGCCTCTGCCGCAGGGCGCTGCGGACGATAGAGCCGCTGCTCCCCTGCCTGCTGCTTCCAGCCCGGCGCCGCCGGCGCATGCCAGGCCGCCACCTGCAGGTAGTCGCCCTCCAGCGCCGCACCGAACGCGCCCAGCACCAGCCCTTCGTTCAACCGCCGAAGCCCCGTAGGCTCCGCCAGCAGCCAGGCCGACGCCAGCTCGCTGCAGGCCACCAACTGCAGCCCGACGACCGCTCGCTGATCGCTGTTCGGATACCCGCCAATCAGCCACGGATCGCCCGGGCTCCGCGCACCGAGGGCGTAGACCAGCCCCGGCGAATGGCCCGTCAGATCGATGAGCGGCGTCTCCGCCGCCAGGCCGGCAGCACGGCTCCCCGCCGCCGCATCGCGCAGGTAGGTGGCCGTCTCCCCGGAGAGCCGCAGCGCCTTCCCACGCACCGCCACTGGCTCTTCCTGCTCGCCGATGGGCGACGCCTGCCGGTAGGGGTGGCGCATGGCCGACATCAGCAGCCCCGTCGAGGCCACCACCGCCACCACCGTCACCGCGGCCAGGCTGACGGGCGGCGCCTGCGGCCCCGACGGCGCACGGGTCAGCACCACCGCCAGCGCCACCCAGAAGGAGGCCGCAAAGCCCATGTTGTGCCACGGGTTGTTGTTGGTCCCGAAGGCATAGATCCAGGGCAGGATTGCGAGGAAGATCACCACCCCCCGCTCCATCCTCCGCCGCGAAGCGTCGCCGTCCGGCTGCTCCCCCGTGGCCGCGTCACGCCGCCGCAGCAGCAGGCTGGTCAGCAGCGGCGCCAGCAACACCACCCCCTTGTCGGGCGTGGCCGCGACCGGCCAGCCATCCAGGCGCAGGAGCGCGAGCAGCCCATAGGTTGCCAGCACCGCCACCGCGCCGCGGAGCAGCCAGGGGCGCCCACCCTCCTGCGCGCGGGCCGGCCGGAGGAGCAGCCCGAGCAGGGCGACCGCGATGGCAAAGAGCACAACGCCCGCATCAACGCGCGGCAGCTCGATGCGGAAGAGCCCTGCGGCGCTGTAGCGGCTGTCTTGCGCGCCGGCCTGCTGGGCGGCATGCAGGAGCCGTTGGGCAAAGGCAGCGGGGCTGCCGTCGAGCGCCACCGCCGTGGCCAGCAGAAGCGACGAGGCAGCGCTCCCCGCCACCACCACCGCACGCAGCCACCGTGGATGGCAGGCGACCAGCAGCGCGAGCAGCGCCAGGGCGAGCAGCGCCGCGGTGGTCGGCTTGGCCATGAAGACCACCCAGCCGCCGAGTCCGATGCCAAGGAGCGCGGGCAGCTCCAGCCGCTGCGGTGCGGCCAACAGGCGGAGGGTCGCGGCCGCAATCACAAAGCTGCCCTGCAGCGCGAGGCTGTTGTAGCTCGGCGCCACCATCCAGGTGCCGAAGAGGGCGAGCGCGCTGGCACCGAGGGCGAGCGCGGCAGTCAGGCGCTGCATGGGGCTCAACCGGTCGGCGGGGAACTTCCACGCGAGGAGCGACCAGAAGAAGAGGGAGCCGAGCAGGTAGGTGGCGGCGAAGTTGGCGAGGCGGAGAGCGGCGATGTTGCCGTCGAGCGCGCGATAGAGCGGGTGGAGGAAGAAGCCGAAGAGGGTCGGCAGGGCGGGGTATCGCGCTGGGGCGGAGAGGACGATGAGGTCGAAGGCCTCGTCTGTGAAATCGAGGCCGCGGTCGGCGGCTGCGGCGAGGCGGAGCAGCAGGAGCAGCGCGAGGAGTGCCGCAGCGAGGAGGAGTGCCGTGGCCTGCGCGGTGCGAGGCGCCGCGGAGAGGTTCGTGCGGGGGGCTGTCATGGTGGTGGGGCCGTAGCATCGGCAGGCAGGGCGGGCAACGAAAGCGAGGGGCGCGCGGGGGTTGCCGTTGCGCCGAACCTCGCGAGGGGCTGTTCGTTTATGGTTCGGGGCTGTTGAGCGCCTTGCGCCCGGCACCTGCACCCCGAACAGCTCCATCCTCTGGCCGCCCTTGCCGATCGCGATCATTTGGTCGGAGCCGACGAAATGATCCTCCACCCGCTCACCGCCCTTGCCGACCTCGACCATATCGGTGACCTCAACGAAATGGTCGGCCAACCGCCGGCCGCCCTTGCCGATCTCGATCATTTGGTCGGAGCCGACGAAATGATCCTTCGTTCGCGCTGCGCTACGAGGCCTGCCGGCTGCACACCGATGGGTTCAACGAGGCCGACCCGACGCTCACGCCCTCGACCGCCGCGAGCTGGCCGGGTCGTTGCGGGGCAGCCTGTCTCCAGTGCAGGTGTCGCCTACTCTCGTCGGCGACGGAGCGGCGACGTCTGGATGTAGGACTCCAAATCATCGGCGGCATAGGCGCCGAGTAGGCGACGCACGAGCAGGCGTGTCTCGTGGAGGTCGAGTTCACCGGAATCGATGAGCGCCTCGAGATCGGCCTCGTCCTTCTTCCGCCGGGCAACCATTTTCATCGCCGCGAGATAGGCCGGAGCGGCCACAGGGAGGGGTAGACCGGGGATGCGGATCGCATTGCGAATCGCCGATTGGTAGAGTTGCGCGTAATCATCGCTGCGGACAACCCAGTCGACAGGAACGCCCGTCGAGGTCTTGGTCTGGATTCCACCGAACGACAGTAGCCCGAGCGTTGGGAGCTGTGTCAGCAGTCCATCTGCGGCAAAGTCGATGTCGGCGGTTAGTCGATCGCTGCCAAAGAACTGCAACGCACACCCACCGATGAGGACGACCTCAAGCGAGGCCTCGCGCGCGAGCGCAGCAACCTCGAGGATCGCCTCGTCCATCTGCGCAACCGTGATGAATTGTGTTCGTCGGCTTCCGCTACTCATCGATCGACCTCCAACCGCATCCGTCTGAACCATGCCGGAACAGATGCACGCCTAACCAACCCGACCTAGATTGGCACAACTTTGCCCAGCGCAACCTCAAACCTCTCTACTGGTTGCCACGCTCGCGCCCTCGACCGCCGCGCGCCATGCGGGCCGCGCGAGAGCACTGGGTTGCTCCGGCCGCTGAAGCTCGTTATCTGCAATCTGGATAACGCATCAACCTGTGAGCGCCCATGCTTCGACCGCTCGATCTCGTCATCGTCTTGTGGCTTGCACTCCAGCGTGGCCCCGTGACCCAGAGCCAGGTTGCGGCCGGGCTCGGCATCGCGCAGTCCAATGTGAGCCGCTCGCTCGGCCTGCTCGAGCGGGCGGGGCTGTTGCGCGACGGCGCGGTGCAGGTGGCGCCGCTGCTCACGGTACTCCAGGCCGTCCGCTTCTGGCTCCCGGCGACGCTGGGGCGCCGCACCCGCGGGTTGGCCACGGCCGCAGACGGACCGCTGACGCGGGAGCGCTTTGTGGGCGAGGAGCGGATGGTCTGGCCCGATGAGCGGGCGCGCACCGTGGGCACGGCGCTCACGCCCCTTCATCCCTGCGTGGTTGATGCCGCCCGCCGCGACGCCGACTTTTACGGCCTGATCGCGCTGGTGGAGACGCTCCGCGTGGGTCGCACGCGCGAGGTGGCCGAGGCCCGGGCACTGCTCGAGGCTCGCCTCACAGAGGGGAGGCCGCAATGAACAGCGCGGAGCAGGCCATCGCGCGCCGCGCGGGCTGTTCACTCCATCACGGTTGATTGGGCACCGTGGAGAACGCTCGTGCATGGAACCTCGGGTTGACCAACCTCACCCGTCGATTTAGCCTCGGTATCGTTCTCACCGATACCTTCATGACTCCGCAAGTCACACTCCGCACATGGGTCATCGCGCCCACATTGGTCAGCGACACCCTGAACCACCTTCGCGCGAGGCTGGGTCATGGCCTTTAAGCCAGCACCGCGCGTCACGGAGCCGCTCAGCGCGGCAGTCGTGGCCTGTCGCTTCGCGGGGCTTGGCGCCAATCTAGCGGTGGTCCCCGAGACCGACGCGCCCATCGAAGAGACGCTGGTCGCGGTCTCGCTGCTCGGCATGGAGGAAGACGACCTGCGTCTGCTGTCGCTCCTCGCCCATTGGCTCGAGCTGCACCGCGCCCATCTGCATGCCGAGCGGCTGGTGCGAAGGGTGTCGGCGGAGCGGTCGCCTCGGGTGCGGGCCTTCTGGGCGGCCATCGGGTCGCGCGATCGCCGGCTGGGGCGGCTGGTGCCGCTGCATGAGGGTGAGCCCATCGACCTGCTTCGGGTGGGCTCCGTGCACCAGCTTGCGCGGCGGGGCGAGGACCCGCGATTTGCCGGAACGGCGCTTCGGGTGCCGGCCGGTACGCTCCGCTCGCGCGAGAGCGACCTGCAGCCTGTGGCGCTGGTGGTGGCCCGCCACGCGGGGCTTCGCAACCGGGTGAAGATAGGGCCGGGCTGCCGAGCCGATGTATGGACGCTGCTGGAGGCCGACCCGACGCTCACGCCCTCGACCGCCGCGCGCCGCGCGGGCTGTTCGTTCGCCTCGGCCTGGCAGGTGGTGCAGGACTTTGCGCTCTGGCGCAGGGCCATGGACAACGGGTAGAGGTTGCAGACACAGGAGGGGCGCGATGGTGCACGACGAGCGGGCAATCTTGGCAGCGATTCTGGCGGGCTATGCCTTGCCTGCAACCTGCCAGCACGGGGTGATTC
>CAIWGR010000264.1 GCA_903912275.1 uncultured delta proteobacterium | reverse complement strand
TTGCGAGGGGTAATCACGCTCAGTTGGTATTACACGCTCGTACACCCCACAATTTGCCTACCTTTGGGCCTTCGCGAACCCGCGCAAACCGTGCACGCCCTCAACCTGCTACACTCCGGTTGCGTCCAGTCAGGGGGGCGATCCTACGTGCACTTCACCACATTCGACACGCCAGACGGGCCACATCCTGCCCTCAGCTGAGATCTCGGTCGGCAACCGCAAACACGAATCCCTCCCTGCGATAGTACAGGCCGCCACCATGCCCATCCATCCAGCCCTTCCCCTCACCCTCCGCTCCATCGCCCGTCTCGAGCGCGCTGGCGGTATCCGTTCGCCCCGGCTCACCGAGCCTACCTTCGAGAAATGGCACCGCATTCGCCGGCATCTCGGATGGCGCGACTTCGTGGCGCTGCTGCACCAGGACCTCGCCGACGCGTTCCCTGCGCCCTTCAACCTCGCGGCATGGTCGGCCGATCCGACCGGCGACCTCACGCACGACGAAGCCGAGCAGGCGATCCGCACCGCGGTCGCCCCCGACGACTCCGACGCACACACCTTTCTCCGGGCTGCTGCCCGGGCGCTCGGGCTGCCCGCGACCGGCTCGCTCTCCGACGTCCCTCGCACTCAGCCACACCAGAAGGTGCTCGAGCTGCCGGGCTCTTGCGGGCGCATCGCGGCGTGGCAGGTGTTGAGCCAGCCCGGGCTGGCGTTCCACGACCAGTTCGTGTTTGTGGCAGACTCCGACGTCGAACGCATCCTGATCGGGCTCGCGGCGGTCGAGGCACGCGCCAACACGCCGACGATCCTTACGACAGCAGAGGTACGCGCTCACATCGGCCGCGGGCAACGCTTCGATCGCGCCATCGGCGTGCGCGGTTGGGCCGCAGCCGACAGCCTCGCCGGCGAGCTGGGCGGAGATGTGAGGTGGGCATGAACCAGCCGAACTCCGACGCAGCGAGCCTCCCTTCGTGGACCCGAACGCTCAACGAGCCTGAAGCCGGCACGCTGCTCGATGCCGCCGTGCCGGGTGAGTCGGTGGACGCCTGGGCAGCGCTGACCGACGGGCTCCTGCCTCAAGCGAGCGTGCCACGTCGTCGCGAACTGATCCGCATCGTCCGAGAGGACCTGCTCGACCACACCGCCAGCGTGATTGATGACACCGCGTTCCTCAGCATCTTCCGCGGCGGGACTGCCCACCGTCGGAAGGGCCTGCTCTGGGGCCGGCTGCTGTCCCGACGCCCGCTCGTTGAGCCCGTGCTCGAAGCGCTCGTGCTGCCCGCCCTCCGGGCCTCGGACACCCCGCTTGCACCCCACGACGCCGACGTGGTCCCTTCAGAAGCCTGGGACTCTTGGCTCTACGCGGTGCTTCGCCCCGGCATCCCTTCGGAGGCCTTCAAGAAGACCCGCAGCACCCTGCAAACCGCGCTCGCCTCAGCCGGCGTCCTGCAGTTCGAGGCGAACCGCGCGCGCACGACCCACGTCATCCACGCCGAACCCGACCCTGTCGCCTGGTCCTGGATCGTTGCAGACGAGCTGGCCCGTGGTGGCGGCGAGAACGACGAGTCCTGGGCGCTCCGCGGCTCCTTCGCCGCCCGCCTGTTCGGCACGCGCCACGAGTATGGAATGGCCTGCATCGAGGCCGGCATCGGCGCCGGGCTGCTGCGTCGTAGTTACCTCGCTGGCGTGCCTCGCCTGCTCGTCGGAGCGCGCTGATGGCCGCGCGCCACGTCCCGAAAGGGAAGCCGGTACACGCGGCAGAAGCCCGCGGCATCCATGCGCTCGTCACCGGACTGCCCAATGGGTACGTCGTTTACAGCAACATCGAGCTGCAGACCGGTCAGCGTGGGCAGACCTACGAGCACGACGCCGTGGTGGTCGCGCCGCACGGAGTATTCACGGTGGAGCTCAAGAG
>CAIWGR010000263.1 GCA_903912275.1 uncultured delta proteobacterium | reverse complement strand
GGGGATCTGCATGCCGCGCGGATTCTTTTACCTGCTTCTTTGGCGGTATTAGAGGCCTTCAAGCTGGAGGGACGATTGGTCGTCCCTGCCACATTTGGGGGTCCCATGCAGTCGAAGTTTCGGATGGGGGCCAGATTGGTCATCTTCCGTAAAACCGATGAGTAAAACCCTCAGGATTTCCCTGATGGGCGCGACAAAATAAGGATAGATTCAATGAATGTTCAGCAGCACGGTGACGGAGTTTATGCGTTGTATCTGTTTCCCGACGGGGGCAACGATTGGAGCCGGGTTGGGTTTGTTTCGGTAAAGAACCTCGATAATGCAGGCGCACCAGACTGCGACATGGGTGAATGGGCCCTGTCGATCAAGGAAATGTCTGCCCTCGGTTTCCGTGCAGAGCTGCCGCTGCCAGAAAAGGCGAGTGTGAGGATGGATTACATATCAAAACTGCCGGAGCAGCCGATTTTCGCCGAGCTCGTCTCCGAGGTCTATCGCAGTGAGTCGGGTCATCCGCTCGCACCAGAAGAGTTCAACAGGTTTCGGGTGGTATCGTTTCGAAAGGCGATCTGAGCCGAAGCGCCATGCTCCGACCTGACAGCCTGCGTGCTCATCTGCGGGTTAGGACGAAGACAGACCGCGAAAACTCGGGGCGGTAGGGTGCTTGACGGCGTCTTGGACAGAGCCCGACCCGCATCGCGCTCGCTACGGTGCTGCTCGATGGAGCGTCTCGGCGAGCAGCTGCCAGCCCGTTGGCGTCAGCACCAGCGTGATGCTCCCCGTCCCAGCGCCTGAGGCGGGCTGGCCGGCGATGCGGCCCGACCAGGCGAAGCGGAAGGTGTAGCTGGCGCGGTCGGCCGTGCGGTCGCACCAGACCAGCTCGGAGATGCGGTAGTCTTCGTTTTCGATGGCGGCGAAGTTGGCTTCGAAGGCCCGCTGCACCGCCGCCTTGCCGCGATGCACCGCGCCGGTCGAGAAGGTGACGCAGGCCTCGTCGTGCATGAGCGGCGCGACCAGCTCCCAGCGTTGGCTGCGGAGCGCGGCCTCGTAGGCAGCGGGGAAGGCGTCGGGGGTCATGGCTGTCGCTCCAGCAGGACCTCGCCTGCAGACCAAGCGGTCCGTTGGCAGAGGCGGAGGCAGCGACCCTCGATGCGGGTGGTCTGGTCGAGCGGCGCGCCGAGCCAGGTGATGGGGTAGTGGGCGCCCTGACCGTCGGCGGTGATGGTGCCGGTGGCCCGGTAGGGTTCGCGGCGCCAGAGGAAGCACTGCCAGCCCTCGATGACAAAGGAGGTGCCGTCGGCCGCCAGCGTGATGGTCTCGCTGCTGCGGAGCAGGGGCAGGCCGAAGCGGCTGACGAGGGTGGTGTGGTGGAAGCGGTCGGGCGCCTTCGCGGCAAGTGTGGTGGCGATGCGGGCACGGCCGCCGAAGCGAACCGCCGTGCCGACGAGTCGGGCAAAGAGCGATTGCCGACCGAGTGCACTCCGGTCGGTGACCAGGAGTTCGAAGCGGCCCGACCAGCGGCCTACCAGCGAACGATAGTAGCAAACGGAGGGCGATGCGTCGGGCATGGAGGCTGGCTTGGATGGTCGGAGAAGAGGCGCCTTCTAGCCCCACCCAACGCGCCGGGGAAGCAGTGCCGCGAGAGGGCGCAGACAAAGAACCTGCGCGGCTGCGGGAATCTCTCGGGCCGGGCCGTTCCTTGACACTGATTGACCCCCTCGATAGCCGCGCGGAGCAGTTCTACCGCGTGCCGTTGAGCCCTGAACCCCGAAGAGATGATGGTTGGAACCTTTCGCACCCGCCTGATGGTCCTCGTCGCCCTGCTCGTCTGGCTGCCGCTTGCGCAGGCCGAGGCGCAGCTCAACGCCACGGGCGTTGTCTATGCGTTGACCCCGCAGAACTTTGGCAGCTCGCAGCAGTTCGTGCTTGTTCCCATGCCGACCGACGCGGTTCGGACCGATGTGCCCATTCAGTCGGCGGTGCCGGCCGCCTTCGGCGTGCTCCGTGACGCCAAGGGGGTGACCTACGGAAACAGCAGCCTGCGCATGACCGATGCCGACCTGCGCCAGAAGCAGGTTGCCGTGATGATCGACCCCGCGGTGGCCGAGTATGCGGGCGTCATTGAGGCGGAGACGGTCTACACCTTCACGCAGCTGGGGCTGGAGAAGGTGGTCTTTCCGGGCCATCACGACAAGGGGCTGACGCGGGCCGATGTGGCCTACGCCGCCTACCGTCAGCAGGTGCCATTCTGGCAGGCGCTGCCGCCGGCAAAGCTCTTTCAGAGCGACATCGTCATGGCCGACCGGTCGCTGGTGGATTCGACCAGCTTCTACGCGCGGCTGGCAGACGGTGATGCAAAACTGAAGGCTGCTGCGCTCGAACTGCTTGCGAGCCGTCAGACCGCGGAGGTGATGGCCGGCCTGGGTGCCATCCAGTCGCTTTCGCTTGCGGGCTTTGAGGCGAAGGCGGCGCCGCTGCTCAAGCACCCCGACCCGGCCGTTCGCGACACCACCCTCCGGGCGCTGGCAACCAGCCGTGTGCCGGCAGGTTGGGACCTCATCGCGAGCGTGCTCGACACCGAGCCCGAACCGGTGCTGCGGAACATGATCGCCGGCATGCTCAAGGAGAGCCCGCTGGTGCCCTACCGGCTGCTCGAGGTCTTCTTCCGGTCGCGCTCCGGCGACCTCGGGGTTCGCCTGGCTGCCATCGCTGAGTTGGCCAAGAACAGCGACAGCCGCGTGGCTCCCGAGCTGGTGAGTTACCTCGCCGCACCGGAGCCGGAGATTGCATCGGCTGCCGTCGACGCCCTGCATCTGGCCAAGGACTGGGGCGCGCTGATGGCGGCCATGGAGAACAGCAAACTGCCCGACGAGGTCCGGCTCGCCGCGGCCACCGCGGTCTCGGCCGACGGCGCTACCGCCAACCGGGCAACCGCCATGGAGTTTCGGGCCTTCCGGCTCGTCGGAGCGCCCGCAGTCGGGACCGTCGAGGCGATTGAGAGGCTGCAGGGGAATGACCCGCGCGCGGCGCTTGAGCGGTTTCTCGGCCACTCCACGATGGCGGTACGGACCCGCGCAGCAGAGCTCTTGGCGGAGCGAAAGTCTGCGGCCTCGCTACCGGCCCTCGTGGCTGCTGTGAAGCAGAACGCGGAGAATGCGGCGGTGCTCACGGCGCTCGATGAGTCGATCTACACCATCACCCTCTCGCAGGCGATTGGCGGCATCACCGCACAGGCCAGCGGCAAGGACGACCTGCTCCGGCGGGCCGCCTACCGTGCGCTCGGTGCGCTCGCCGCTGCGGGCAAGGCGAACGCAGGGGTCATCGACCGCCTGAAGGCCGGACTCACCGACGCATCGCCGGGCATCCGTGGTGCCTCCGCGCGGGCGCTCGCTGCCACCCGCACGCAGGAGGCCTTTGATGCGATTCTCGCGCTTCAGGATGACCCGCAGCCTGCCGTCGTGGGCGACTTGGCGCTCGCGCTCGGAAGCTTCAACGATCCCGCGATTGTGGAGAAGGCAAAGGAGATTCTGGTGGGCTTCCTGCAGTCGGGCGAGCCTGAGGTTGCGGCCGGCGCGCTCGACTCCATCGGCCTGCTCGGCTTTGTGAAGCTTCTGCCCGTGGCGCTGGACAAGGTCTCCCATCCTGATGGCCGTGTGCGGGCTGCGGCGATTCGTGCAGCCTCGCTGCTTGCAGACAACGCCTCGACCCGCTCGGTGCTCAACGCCATCATCGGTCGCCTCCGCGATGAGGAGCTCTCGAACCAGGTGCTCGCTGCGACGCTGCTCGGCAAGTTCAGCAACGACATCGCCGTGCTCGGGCTTTCGCAGGCGGTGAACGAGCCGATCCCCGAGCTCCGCTTCGCGACCATCGCTGCGCTCGGCGCGACCCGTCACCCGGGCGCAGCGAACGTGCTGCTGGCCCTCTTTGACGACAACGACAGGGAGATCCGTCTCGCTGCGGCCACCGCGATGGGCAAGCTGGCGCTGAAGTCTACGCTGCAGGACCTCGATGCCGCGGCAGGACGGGCCGCCGACCCGGCGACCGCAGAGGCGATTCGCAAGGCCATCGAAACCGTCAAGCAGACGGGCCGATGAGGCAGCGGGCGCTGCTGCTGCTCGCCTGCACGCTCGTTGCTGGCGGCTGCTCCCGCGCCGATGCTCCGGCGCCCGCGAAGGCCCTCGAATCGCCCGCGGTTGCGACACCTGCGGCGACGCCTCTCGCGGCAGCTCCGATGAAGGCAGCCACCCTCGCGGAGCGCTATCCCGACTGGCCAACAGGCGGCAGCTGCGTCGATGATCGGACCTGCGCAGGCGCGCTGCGGTGTGATGAGGGGCGCTGCGATTTCCCGCAGGCGATGACGGGCCGCGCGACAGGCGACACGGCCTCCCTGACGGTGCTCGGCGCGAAGGGTGGTGCCCGGTTTGACCTCGAGGTGGCTGACGAAGACTGGGAAGAGATGCGCGGCCTCATGTTCCGTCGCGAGATGGCAAAGGGCTGGGGCATGGTCTTTGTCTTTGCCAACGAGGCGCCGCGGAGCTTCTGGATGAAGAACACGCTGATGGCGCTCGACATGGTCTTCGTGCGGGCGGACGGGGTGGTCGATTCGGTGGTTTCGCGCGCAGAGCCGTTGACGCTGACGCCGCGCCGTTCGACCGGGCCGGCGACCTATGTGGTCGAGCTGGCGGCTGGTGTGGCGGCTGCGTCGGGCATCGAGGCCGGCGCGCGTTTGGCGTTCGACAACCTGCCTGCGGGGAAGGTTGCGGAGTGAGGCGCTGAGGAGCGCGGCGGGCCGGCTCGGGCTGCCGGGCTGGGGCGCGCTGGTTGCGGTGGTCGCGGCCCAGTTCGTGCCGCTTACGCAGCTGCTCGGGTACGAGTTTTCGACACTTTGCGGCGTGCTGACGATCTGGCTCGGGGTGCCCTGGCTCATCGCGCGCCGCGCGCAGTGGTGGGACGACGAGCGGGTCTGGCGTTCCTGGTTTGCAGCGATGCGACCGCTCGCGCTGGCGCTGCTGGCGGCCGGTGCGGTGAGCGCGCTCAATGCGCTGCGTGTGCAAAACTGCGACCTGGCGGCAGGCGGCTGGATCTACCTCTGGCTGGCGATGGCCGCTGCCCCTTCTGCCGCTGCGCTGGCGCTGGTGAGCGTAGCGGCGCGACCCGGCCGGAGCGCCTATGCGGTGGCGCTGACGGTGGTCGCGGTCTCCTACGCGGCGACGCTGCTCTTCCTTGCAACGCAGCCGGCCATCACCGCCTACAACGGCTTCTTCGGCTACTTTGCCGGCTCTATCTACGACGAGGCGCTTCAGCCGGTTACCACGCACGCTTGGTTCCGCGCCTACACGCTCTCTGCGGCGTCTGCGGCGGTAGGTTTTGTGGTGCTGCGGGGCGCACATCGGGTGCAGGACCGGGCGCTCTTCGCACTTGCAGCGGCGAGCGCGATGACGCTGTTTGCCTACCGCGGCGAGCTCGGCCTGGAGCGCGACCGCGCCTACGTGGAGCGGGCGCTCGGCGGGCGCATGGAGACGGCCCACTTCGAGATCTTCTTTGATGCCGGCGCATTCGATGAGAGGGCGCGGAAGCTGCTCGCGTCGGACCACGAGGCCCGGTTTGAGGAGGTTCGGCGGATGCTCGGCGTGGAAGCGCCCAGGCAGAAATTGCGGTCGTTCGTCTATGCAAACCGGGAGCAGAAGGGGGCACTGATGGGCGCCCGGAATACGCTCTTCGCCAAGGTCTGGTTGGGCGAGATGCAGCTGCTCTGGGGCGGACTCGGCGACGGCATGTTGGCACACGAGTTGACCCACCTGATGCTGGCGCAGAGCGCGGGCAATTGGACGGGGCTTCCGACCCGGTTCGGGCTGCCGCTCAATGGGGTGTTGGAGGGTGCGGCGAACGCGGTGGAGTGGTCGGCGGAGGAGCGCGACGACCACGCCTGGTCGGCTGCCATTGTGCGCCTCGGGAAGGGCGTGCCCGTCGCCGAGCTGATGACGCCGACAGGGTTCTGGAGCCGGTCGGGCGACACGGTCTACACGCTCTCTGGGTCGTTCAACCGTTGGCTGATCGAGACGCGTGGTTCGCCACGCTTTTTGGAGGTCTATCGCAGCGGCGATCCGGTGGCGGCCTACGGGGCAGATTGGGCAGCGCTTGAGACCGGCTGGCGTGCGTTTCTGTCGGCCTATCCGCTCACGGCGGAGGAGCTCGACGCGGCCTCATTTCGGTTCGATCGGCCAAGCGTCTTTGAGAAGCGGTGCGCACGGACGATCGCGAGCCGGTTTGAGGAGGCCTCTTCGAACCTGACCCAGGGATCGGTTGCCGCGGCGACGAACTGCCTAGAGCAGATCCTGGCCGACGACCCTTCGAACCTTCTCTACAAGATGCGGGTCGCGGGGCTGTTGCGGCGGGCGGGTGCGGAGCAGCGGGCAGAGGCGCTGGTCCTGGAGGTCGCCGAGGATGGTCGGGCGACGCGGGCGCAACGGGGTGAGGCCAAGCGAACGGCGGGCGACTTGGCCTGGGCGCGCGGTGAGACGGTTGCCGCGCAGCATCTGTTCGCGGAGGCGCTCGCGCTGACACCCGGCAGCGGCGGCCAGCGGGCATTGGGGGTGCGATTGCAGGCCATTGCGGAGGCAAAGGAGCGGCCGCGCGCCGCGGAAGCCATTCGCCGGTATCTGGGTGCGGAGGGGCCTGCGCTCGCGGTCTCGGTGGCGGAGCTCGAAGAGGCGCTAGAGGCGGAGGGGAGCCAGGTGGCTCGGTACCTGCTGGCTGTGCGGCTGCTCCAACTCGATCCGAGTTCGGCAACGGAGCGGCTGGCGGAAAGCGCCTTGGCGACGGAGCGGGACGGAGCGCGGTTGGCCTATCTGCTCCGGGCGCAGGGGCGTTACTTTGCGCGGAAGGGGGCTGCAAAGGAGGCCTGCGAAGTATGGAAGCGGGTGGCCTCGTCGGCTCCGCCGGGGAGCGAAGGCGCCGTGGAGGCAGCGATGTGGATGGGACGATGTGAGGCCGGCACGCTCCCGAACCTTGACGCGCCCGCGGGCGAGTGGGAATAAGGAACGCAGAGGCGCTCGTTCGCCCAACCTTCCTGTTTTCGTTGAGAGGACTCCTTGCGCGCGACACTGGCACCTGCCGTTGCTCTGTTTCTGTGTGTCGGCTGCGGCGCCGGCAACATCGAGAGCCGAATTGTTTCGCCCGAGCTGGAGCTGGAGCGGACGGAGGACAACGAGGCGATTGTGCAGGTCATGGAGACCTACGCGAAGTCGATCGAGTCACGCGACTTCGATTCGGTCTCCAAGTTGCTCTCGAAGGACTACTACGAGAACGCCGGCACGACCGACCGGACCGAAGATGACTATGGCCTTGCGGGCATCAAGAAGCTCTTCACGACGCTCGGCGATCATGTGAAAGAGGTGAGGGTGGAGGTCACCATCCGTGACCTCTCCGTAGAGGGCGACCGTGGCCGCGTGGTCTTCGATTACGCACTCACGATGCTCTACGATGTGGGCGGTGAAGAGCGTTGGCAGACCGCACGCGATGTGAACCAGGTCGAGCTTCGCCGCGAGGGCGGAAGCTGGCTCATCCTCAGCGGCATCTAGGGTTGTGCGGGGCGGCGCTGCGCTGACGGCTGCGCTGCTCTGTCTGGCCCCGAGCCGGGCCTTCGCGACATCGGTGCAGGAGCGGGTTGCGTCGGCGGTTGCCGGACACAACTACCGGCTTTTGCAGGCTGCGGCTGCGGAGCTTGCGCTCGTTCCAGACTACGGTCCTGCGGCCGCCGCAGCGACCGATTTTGCGGGGCTCGCGCTGCGCGGCGAAGCTGCTGCCTCGCACTGCCGAGCGATGGGTGAGCGCGCCGACGCAACGGTCTACCTGACGGAACTCTCGCGGCTGCTGGAGCGGTCGCTGCGGTTCGAGGATGCCGCACGCTGCCTGGTTCGGGCCTCGGAGCTGGCGCCTTCACCGGAGCGTCGCGCGGTGGCGGCGCGGGCGCTGCTCCGGGCGGGGCTCGAGGCCGAGGCGTCGACGCTGCTGGCGCCCGACGGCGACACCGCGCTCTTGGCGGAGGTTGACGGTCTGGCAGGCCGGCAGGTGGTGTCGTCGGACCAATGGCCGGAGCTCCGCTGGGCCGCTTCGGGCGAGGGCGCGGAGGGTTTCGGAGCGACCGTCGAGGTTGCCTACGCGGCCTTTGTTTCGGCGACGGGTGGGCGGCTTGCCGACGGACTGCTGGTCGAACGACTCGAACGGTTGGTGCGGCTCCGGACCCGCCTCGCAGGGCTCTCCGCGGAGGGTGCGGTTGGCATCACGCTCGGCAGGCTTGTGAGCGTAGAGGCGGGGCTGCCGATGGCGCTGGAGCGGGAGGTGGTCTGGCATGAGCTGGCCCATGCCTTTGTCGCCGTTCGGGCACCCTATGGAGGGCCGAGTTGGCTAGGCGAGGCGGTGGCCTTCGCTTGGAGTCGGACGCTGCTGCAGGCCGTGGGGATCACTTCAGCGCCTGCCGCCGAAACGATGGCGTGGGCCGGCTGGATCGCGGAGCTGGAGCAGAGCGATGCGGCGGTGCTGGATGTCCCGCAGCGGGCAGCGCGCGACGCATTCTCCGCGCGGCTCGGCGCTTGGTTTGCGGCCCGGTTTGGGCTCGAAGCGCTGCTGAGCGTCTACGCCGCCTCGTCGCAAGGCGAGCCGGTGGAGGCCGCGTTTGCGCGTGTAAGCGGGCTGTCGTCGGCGGAGCTACGGGCGGCGTTCGAGGCCGCGCCCTAGCGGCTTAGTCGTCGGAGGGGTCGAAGAGGTCTTTGAGCTTGTCGAAGAAGGAGGGGCGTGAGCTCTGCTTGTGGCCGCTCGCCTCG
>CAIWGR010000262.1 GCA_903912275.1 uncultured delta proteobacterium | reverse complement strand
CCCACCGAGCCCTCACGCAGGAAGAGCTTCAGCAGCTGGTCATTCTCCGCGATCGGCTCCATGAAGGCTTGGAGCGAGGTGCGAACCACGCTCCGCTCCGAAACAGCGCGCACGCGGGCCTCTCGGATGATGCGACGAAGCGACGCGCCGGCCTGCTCAATGAGCGCGACCGAAAGCTCGTTGGTATCGTGGAAATGACGATAGAAACTGTTTGGCGCGATGCCGGCTTCGCGCGCCACCTCTCGGAGCGTGAGGCTCGAGAGGCCACGGTCCGGGCCCGCAATCGCAAGGGCCGCTTCGAGCAGCGCCTCACGCGTGATGGTCGCCTTTCTCCCTGCACGCTGGCGTTCCGGCGTCTCGCTGGCAGGCGAGGTTGTCTCTGAAAGCGGCTTTGCTGGTTTCATGCGGGCGAACAGAAGGGAATAATCTACACTTGTGCATACAGTCGTGCATGATTAGCGGTTCGTAGGTGGAACTCTTCGAACAGCACCCCTGTCCAATGTCACAGCGCGCAAGCCAAGTCCATAATGAGCGCCGCTGATGGCCATCATCTCGGCAGACGCGCTCGATTTTTGGCTCCAGCAGCTGAACCCAGCCCTCTCGGTCTCCCGCACCCTCGCCAGACTGGTCGCGCGGAGCGCGGTTGCGCACGATACCGTGCAGCTCACCTTTGCCCCCAACCGTGCCTTCCGCGGCACCCGTCCGGGTCAGCACATCAACCTCACGGCAGAGGTCGATGGCCGTCGGGTAACCCGCTGCTACAGCGTTACCTCGCTGCCGCAGCGTGGGCGCAGGTTCGACCTGGTCGTGAAGCGGCTAACCCACGGCCGCATGAGCAGCTTCCTGACCCAGCGGCTGCGCATCGGAGAGGCCGTTGAGATCGGAGCCGCCTTCGGTGAGATGCATGCCGCGCCCGCCGACCCAACGCCACGTCTGCTGCTCGCTGGTGGCGTCGGCATCACGCCGCTCCTCGCCCAGATCCGCGAGTCTGCTGTTGCAGGGTTCGCCGCGCCCACCGCGCTCCTCTACTGGGCGAAGCGTCGCGCCGACCTCTGCTTCGCCGCCGAGCTGGAGGCGCTGCAGCGCCAGTTTCCGAACTTCTCGGTTCGCTTCTTCCTGACGCAGGCGGAGCAGCCGCAGCCACGCATCTCGGAGTCCCTGCTCCTGGCGCAACTACCCGATCTGGCCTCGCGGAGCGTCTTCGCCTGTGGCCCGGGAGGCTTCGTGCGCGAAGCCGGAATGGCGGCCCAATCGCATGCCCTCCGCTTTCAGTCCGAGTCGTTTGAGCCGCTCCGCGCCGCTGCAGCAGAGGGCGGCGAGGTGGTCGTCCGGCTGGCGCGGCGTGGGCTCGACATCTCGGTGCCGCGCGGCCGAACGCTCCTCGAGGCGCTCGAAGGGCAGGGCGTCGCGCTCCGCTCAGGCTGCCGCATGGGCATCTGCAACACCTGCGCCTGCTCGAGCCTCGGAGGGCGCACGCGCGACCTTCGCTCGCAGGCGATCTCCTCCGGCGAACCCGCCTCTGTCCGGCTCTGCGTGAGCGCCGCCGTCACCGACCTCACACTCGACCTCTAGGAGCCCGCATGGAGACCATCCGGAACGACCGCCTGTTAAGCCAGCAAGAGGTCGCGGCCCTCGCCGAAGAGCTCGACGCCATCCGCGAGTCGGTGCTCTCCGACCTCGGCGAGGTCGACGCACGCTATATCCGTCGCACGGTCGCCGGTGTCCGCTGGCTCGGTGCACTCGGGCGCGGGCTCCTTTTTGCGGGCTTCTTCCCACCTGCCTTCGTCGTCGGCACCATCCTGCTGGGCCTTTCCAAAATTCTCGAGAACATGGAGGTCGCGCACAATGTGATGCACGGCCAGTATGACTGGATGGGCGACCCCGCGCTGCGCGGTCAGAGCTACGAGTGGGACATTGCCGGCACCAGCGACAACTGGCGCAAGACCCACAACCTGCAGCACCACACCTACACCAATGTCCGCGGCATGGACGACGACCTTGGCTACGGCCTGCTTCGGCTCTTCCCGGAGCAACGGTGGCGGCCCTACTACCTCTTTCAACCGCTGGTAGCCGTTATCTTCGCAGTGCTCTTCGAGTGGGGCATCGCCATCCAGGACCTCGAGCTTGGTCGTTACTTTGCAGGCCGAAAGTCGGGTGCCCAGCTCGCCCATGAGGCCAAGCCTGTGATGCGCAAAATCGGCGTGCAGGTGCTTCGCGACTACATCGTCTTTCCGCTGCTCGCCGGCCCCTACTTTCTGACCGTGCTGGCCGGCAACGCGATCGCCAACGTCATTCGCAACGTCTGGACCTATGTGGTCATCTTCTGCGGCCACTTCACCGCGCAGGCGGCTACCTTCCCCAAGTCGGTCGTCGGCTCGGAGAGCCGCGGCGACTGGTATCTGCGGCAGCTTCAGGGCTCGTCGAACATCTCAGGCGGCCCTTGGCTCCACTTCTGGACGGGCAACCTGAGCCACCAGATTGAGCATCATCTCTACCCGGATCTGCCAGGACGGCGGTACGCCGAGATTGCGCCCCGGGTGCGCGAGGTCTGCGAGCGGTATGGTCAGGTCTACAACACGGGCAGTTTCGCCCGGCAGTTCGGCCAGGTGGTCTGGCGCATCCTCCGTTACGCGCTGCCGAATGACCTCCGGCTCGGCGCTCGCCGTAGAACTGCTGGCGCCTAGCTCTCGCCGACCAGCGAGCCGTCGCCCGAGATGAGCAGCCATATCGTCCCGATGAAGGCGGCGAGGAGCAGCAGGCCGTAGACGACGCCGTATCGCGTTGCGAAGCGGCGCCAGTAGAGGCCGTTCGAGGCCACTTCGAGGCGGGCAATGTCGTCGTCGCTCAGTGCTGCCACGGCCTCTGGGGTCGAGGGCAGGAGCTCATGAACGAGCAGCCGCTGAAGCAGGGCGGCGCCATGTGCGCGGAGCAGCTGCATGGCCTCGTCGTCGCGGGTTGCTGCGCGCAGCAAATCCGGAGCATCGAAGGCCTTGGCTGCGATCAGCGTCGAGAGGCGTGAGACGATGCCGAAGAGGGTCACGAAGACAAAGAAGGGGTGGATTCGACCCATGAGGATGGTCGAGACCAGTACGAGCGCAAAGCAGGTGATCGAGATGACCCAACTCGCCCGCTCGAGCCGCCGCTCCTGCCGCTGCTCGCGGAGGTAGCCTTCGAGGAGTCGTTGCCCGGTGGTTGTCATGGGAGGGCTTTCGAAGGCAGCACGCATCCTGATGATCGAGGTGCGCGCGTAGGGGGATGAAGGCCAACGCCTAGCACCTGTGACCTGGTCTTTCGACAGCGAAACCGCACGGTCGGCTGCCCGAAGGTGCGAAATGCATCTGCCTTGTCGGCATGCTTCGCCTCGTCGTTTCAGAAGTGGGACCTCGATAGTGTGCCACGCGTGGACAGGTCGATTCTGCGACCTCGTGGCGAAGCTCCCGCCCGACGCCGCGGTGGCGAAGTGCGAAGACCTCCGGTCTGCCGTGCAGACCCCTACGGTGGGCTACGACGAGGAGCGTTTCGATGGTATCGACATGGTAACAGTCCTCGACTTGCGTCGCGGTGGCGTGGCCGGCGGCAACGAACGCACAACCTCTGGCCGGCCATGATGTCGGCACTGCGCGAGGGCGCGGAGGCTGGCGCTGCTGCGCTCTCCTGGTTGCTCATGCTAGCGGTCGCGCCGCTGGCGCGCTGGCGGCGGGCGCTGCCCGGAACACCGTGGGTGATCGCGGGCCACCGAGGGCGGATACACGATGACAACGCGGGTGCGCTCCACGACTACATCTGTCGGAGCACCTCGCAGCCGATCATCTGGGTCTCCGGCGCGGTCGAGGTCACAGAGCAGTTGCGGCGCGACGGCCGCGACACCCGCCGACGAGGGAGCTTCGCCGCGCGGTGGGCCATCATGTGCGCGCCGGTCCTCATCTACTCGCACGGCGAAGATGACCTGGACCCAGCCCTCATCCTCCTGCGTGGTCGAACGGGACTCCGCTTCTTCCTCAATCACTCGCAGAACCACATCAAGGCAGGCGAGTACCACACGACCCGCTACGCCTCTCTCACGGGGCTGCAGAAGCGTCTCTACGAGTGGCGGGTGACCGACTTCGACTATCTCCTCGCCTCGAGCGAGCGTGAGCGGCGTAACTTTGCTCTCTCCTATCCCCATCTCGCCGATCGCATTCTGCTCGGCGGCGGCGCCCATTGCGACGAGCTGCTGGAGCATTGCGCCGACCCGCCTGGACGGAGCATCTTCTACTTCCCCACCTTCCGCGACACGCCCGCCGGTCGCACGGCGCTCAACCGGGTGCTTCAAAGCCTCGTCGCGAGCGAAACCCTCCGCGCCTGGCTCCTCGCGGAAGGGCTCACGCTCCACATCGGTGCCCACATCAATTCCGACGACCTTGGCCTCACCGTCGCGTGCCCTTTCGAGATCTTTCCTGTCTCGCGCTTCAAAGAGGGCATCTACGACTGTCAGGCCTT
>CAIWGR010000261.1 GCA_903912275.1 uncultured delta proteobacterium | reverse complement strand
CGGGGGCTGCAAGAGGCGCGGGCTCGTCGAGCGCCTCAAACTGCGCGTGCGCGAAAGGGGCGACCGCAAGCATGGTCAGCAGCGAGGCAGCACCGAGCAACGTTGGAGCAATCTGGCGTGAACGCATCGAATCTCACCTGTTCGAGTAGAAGGTGCCTCCCTCTCTGCGCCTGCTATCAGAAGGGCTGACGCAAAACCAGCGTTTGCGCGCGGTCGGGACCGACCGATACGACATCGATGGGCACACCGCAAAGTTCGGTGAGCCGTTCGAGGTAGGCACGGGCGGCTGCGGGAAAGTCTTCGAGGCGGCGCACGGCCGTGAGGTCCTGCTTCCAGCCCGGCCAGGTCTCGTAGATGGGGACCGAACGCTGGAGCGAGACGGCGTCTGCGTCGGCAACCTCGAGCCGCTGTCCGTCGAGGTGGTAGGCCACGCAGACCTTGATCTCATCGAAGCCGCTGAGGACGTCGAGCTTGGTGATCGCGAGGCCGGTGAAGTCGTTGAGGCGGTGGGCGTAGCGCACGGCCGCAGCGTCGAACCAGCCGCACCTGCGGGGACGGCCCGTTGTCGCGCCGAACTCCTGGCCTCGGGCACGCAGCTGCGCACCGTCTTCGTCGAACAGTTCCGTCGGAAAGGGCCCTGCCCCAACCCGCGTGGCGTAGGCCTTTGTAATGCCAACCACCTTTTCGATGGCCCGCGGCGGGACACCTACGCCGACGCAGACGCCAGCGGAGGTGGTGTAGCTTGAGGTGACGAAGGGATAGGTTCCGTGGCCCACATCGAGGAGTGTTCCCTGCGCTCCCTCAAAGAGCACCCGCTTGCCGGCGCGCCAGGCGTCGCCCACGAGGCTCCGGCAGTCGGCCGCAAAGGGGGCGAGCCGCTCCGCGGCGGGTGCAAGCTGCGCGGCGAGCGCTTCGACGGTCACCTCGGGGCGGCCCAACCAGCGCAGCGTGGCATTGCGATCAGGCACGACAGCCTGCAGCCGATCGAGCAGACGAGAGGGCTCGAGCAGGTCGCGGACGCGGATGCCGCGGCGGCCAATCATGTCTTCGTAGCAGGGGCCGATACCGCGGCCGGTCGTGCCGATCTTGGCGTCACCGCTGGCCGCTTCGCGTCCCAGGTCGATATCGCGATGGTAGGGCATGATGATGTGGGCATCGAGGTCGATGCGAAGCTGCGCGGGCGCCACGCCAATGCCGCGTGCGGCGAGCGCGTCGAGCTCACGGAAGAGCACATCGCAGTCGATGACCACCCCGCGCGCGATGACGCAGACCTTGTCGGGGTGGAGGATGCCCGACGGCAGCAGATGCAGCACCGTCTTCTCGGGCCCGTTTCCACGGTCGACGACCAGCGTGTGGCCGGCATTGTTTCCGCCCTGATAGCGCACAATGTAGTCGCACTCCTCTGCGAAGAGGTCGACCACTTTGCCCTTCCCTTCATCGCCCCACTGGGCACCCACGACGACACACGTTGGCATGATTCACTTCACGGTTGGTAGATGGCGTTGGTCGTTGATCGGAGCGACGGCGTCATGGCAGCAATGGCCGCAGCCGCAGCAGCTCCGGGGGTCACCGGGTAGCCGTGGTCTGCAAGCGCACACTCGAGCGCGGTGACAGAGGCGACGATGTCCATGGCATCTACAGCACCCAGGTGGCCGATGCGGAGAATCTTGCCTTTCAGGCTGTCTTGACCGCCTGTGATCGTGACGCCGTAGCGGTCGCGCATGGTCGCGATGAGGTCATCCGCCTTCACACCGGCCGGCGGCACGATGCTGGTCAGCGCGGGGCTCGGATGGTCGGCGAACAACGAGAGCCCGAGCGCCTTGACCGCCGCGAGGGTACCTGCAGAAAGCGCAGACTGATGGGCAAAGAGCGCGTCGCGACCCGCCTCCTGCCACCGCTCCATCACCTCGTCGAGCGCGAGAATGAGCGGCACCGCCGGCGTGAAGGCGGAGTCGCCCGCCGTCGCCTGCTTGCGCTCCCCGCGAAGGTCGAGCGACATCGCGTGCTGGCCGCCGGGCCTCGCCAGCGCCTTCCAGCCCCGGGGACCAATGCCCACCATGGCGCCACCTGGAGGAACGCCGAACGACTTCTGCGTTCCGCTCACCAGAAGATCGATGCCGTCGCGCTCCATCGAGAGGTCAACGCAGCCCACAGCCGTGATGCCATCGACCAGGACGATGGCCTCCGGGGCGGTCCGCCGAAACCGGGCGACAAGTTCTGCGACCGGGTGGAGCGCACCGGTCGAGGTCTCCGACGCAACAAGCACGAGCGCGTCGAAGGCCGGCGCAGCGGCAAGGAGCGCGTCGAGCGATTCCACGGTGGCCGAGGCACCATAGGCGACCTCGAGCGTCGTCACCTCGCAGCCAAGCTGCCTGCCGAGCTCCACCCAACGCTCGGCGAACTTGCCGCCCGTTACCGCCAGCAGCCTGTCGCCCGGTCGGAGCGCCCCCTGCATGGCGGCCTCCATGCCGGCCGTTCCGGAGCCGGTCACAAACAGAACCTCGCCCGTGGTGTCCCACAGCCACTTCAATCGCTCCAGCGTTCGCATGAAGAGCCGGGTGAAGGCCGCCGAACGGTGGTGAGGATGGGAGGTAGCCATCAGCAGTCGGGTAGCTTCCGCCACCTGCGTCGGGCCCGGGGTCATAAGACGCGCCTTGACGAACATTGCACCATCCGCGTTGTGGCAACGGGCCCTCTCGTACTCCAGCCCCCCTCACTGTCAAGCGAGAGACTTCTTGTCTCTCTTCGAGAACTCGCGGTAGAGACCGGCCCGCGTTAAGGTGGTTGCATGTCCAAATTTACATCAGATGCTCTCTCCGTCGGCCCCTACAAAGTCGTAAGCGCACTCCACCGCTCGTCCGACATCAGCCGTTTCGCCTGCACCTTTCCCGCAGCGCCCCACGGCGTGCGGCTGGTGGCAGTCTCAGTGCTACCCGCCTCCACAGCCGCGCGCGTCTCGGACTCAGCGCAGCTGCTCGAACGCATCGCCGGCGTACGGAACCTGCAGCATGCCCTGATTCCCGATCTGTATGATGTCGCGCTGCGCGGGGACCGGATCTACACCGTCGAGGCCTTGTCGGAGGGAATTCCGCTGAGCGAACTGCTCGCGGCGATGCGCTCCGATGGCCGCAACCTCGACGCCGAAACGGGCGCAACCATCCTGTCCGACATCGCTGGCGCACTGATCCACGCGCAGGAGCGAACGACCCCAGCCGGCTATCCGGGCAAACTGTTTCATGGCGGGCTCTCCACCGACACCGTCATGGTAACACTCCGCGGGGAGTTGCGGCTGGAGCAGTTTGCGCTCGGGCCCTGGCTCGGGAACCGTGCAGGCCTCACTCCCATGGACGGCTGCCTCGAAGATGTGCGGGCCATCGCCCGCATCGGCGCCGGGGCCATGCTCGGCGATGCTGCCGCCGTAGAGCTCTCGGCGCGGCAGATGGCGGCCCAAGGGCTGCCGGACGAGATTTCACAGATGCTCGAAGCGGCCATGCTCCAGCCTGCGGAGCGATCGGCAGAAGCGCTTGCGAGTATACGGGCCAGCATGCAGCTCTGGCTCCGTTCGCGCGCCTCCTTCTCGTCCCGCCACCGGCTCCGAACGCTCCTCTTTACCCACCTCGCGAGCCGCTTCGGCTCTGCGCTTCCCCCCGATGCGGTCGCGCTCAAGCGGGCAGAGTTTTCCTTCGTTGACGACGCGTCGCTGGCCGTTGAACGCCATGCCGAGCCCGACCTGCTTTCGGACGGGCTGCTCGCGGCCTGCGACGCAGATGCCTTCGCCTCTCACGCGGCAGCTTCCAATGCGCGAAGGGTCTTCCCGCTGACGGCCCCCAATCCGACGCCTGGAGCAGGAAGCCCCGTGCTCCCAGCCTTCGGACGAACGCGCGGCGCAGGCCTGTCCATGTCGGCCTTCGATGCCGAGATGTTCTCCGGCGAGACGCTCGCCGTACCAATGCCCTCCGACTACCTTCCGGCAGCCGTGCTTGGGGGAGTTACCCCTCCGCCGACGCAGCCGTTTCCGCAGCAGCAGCAGCAGCAGCAGCAACAGCAGCAGCAGCCCGCCTACCAGCCAAGCCGTGGCGCGAGTACATCCGTCACCGGCTCCCACCTCTGGCAGGGCAGCGAGTCCTCGACGGGGAATGCCCCGGTAGAGCCCGCAACGAAAGACCGGCTCTCGAGCGTCTTCGTTCCGCCTCCGACGCATGAGGTCCGCTCGCGGCGCTGGCTGCTTGTGGGTGCAATCTCGGCGGCAGCGCTGCTGTATGGGCTCTTCTCCTGGCAGAAGTCCTTCCGGCCTGCGGCCCCGGACGCCCAGCAGATTCGGCTGACCTCGTTGCCGCTCGGTGCGCGGGTCGTCATCGGCGGGATCGAGACCGGGGCCGTCACCCCGACCACGCTGGTCAGCACCTCGATTGCCGAAATCAAGACGCT
>CAIWGR010000260.1 GCA_903912275.1 uncultured delta proteobacterium | reverse complement strand
CCGTGGTATCTCCGGCCTGCCCGTCCGTGGCAGTATCGACTGCCGTGTCTGCCCCTGTGTCGAGCGCAGTATCGGCCGCCGTGTCTGCGGTCGAATCCGCCTCCACCGTGGTATCGCCCCCGCCACCGCCGGTGCCCGAATCCACCGTTCCCCCGCCCGTGTCGCGGCCGGTGCCCGAATCGACCTCGGACTCCGACCCAGAGGATGCAGCGGTGCAGGCAGACAGGAGGAACAACGAGGTGAGAAGGGCGGCAGCGCGCATCGGGGCTCCAACAGGAAGGGAGGCGGAGTGTGCGTTAGCTATCAGGCCCCGTCAAGGCAGGCGCATCGCTCCAGCCCCCAGCAGCCGCGACCCTTCCGGGTGCTGCTCCATCCACGCAATGACCTCCGTAAGCGCATCCGCCAGCGCCGCGCCCTTCCGCTCGTATCCCTCTTTCGTGAGGTGAATCATGTCGGGGCGCGCCAGCCCCGCCTCGCGCCAGGCCTGCAGCGTGCCCTGCCCGCCCGAGAGGTGAAACCAGTCCCAGACCGCGCACCCCTCGCTGGCCGCGATGCGCTGAATCAGCTCCACAAATGCATCGCCCTGCGTGACCGCCTTTCGCTTGTATTCAAGGTCCTGCACCGTCGTGAGCAGGATGCTCGCAGAGGGCTTGGCCCGCCGCACCCGACCAATCAGCGCGCGAATCTCAGACTCCAGGGCCGGCTCGATCCGGTTCTCGTAAAGGTAGTCGTTGGTCCCCAGGTCCAGAATCACCAGGTCCGGCGAAATCTCCCCCAGCTGCTCCACCAGATATTCGGCGCGGAGAAACGACCGGAACTGCGCGCCTCCCACACCCACCGCATCCACGATCACGCCGCCGGGCTGCGAACTCTCGATGCTGAATCCCTCGCACTCCAGCGACCCCGGATCGGCACCCACAGGCGCAATCCGAAGCAGTGACCGCGTTGGCGCCAGTTCGGCCCGCTGCACGCCGAGCCGACCCGGCCGGCCCGCGGCAAGCGGAACCACAACCGGGCCCGAACCCCAGTCCAGCGACAGGTCGAGGTTACCCGGCCCCTCCCGACAGAAGCTGGTCACTTTGGTCCAATTGGCGGAGGCGCTGTTCGGGGCGCTGAAGGAGCGGCCGAAGTCGATGGTGGCCCAGTCTGTCGCGGCCGTCGCCCTGCTCGACATGCCGACGAGCCCAAGCGGAAAGCTCAGCCCGTTGTGAATCGCGGTCACCCGATTCCAGTCGCCCCCATGCTTCGTGACGAGCCGCTCCGGCGCGTAGGGCGTGGCCGTCGAGTAGGGGAAGACGAGGCCGTAGCCGCCGTCGCCGTGAATCGCCCGCATTCGGTCGCGCAGCACCGCGGTCGACCAGCCCGCCTGCACATGCGAGTCGCCGATGTGCACGATGCGCAGCCGCTCCTCCGAGGAGAAGGCCCAGGCCGTCGCGAAGGTCTCGAGCGCGGCCCGGTCGGCAAACTGAATCGTGTCGTAGCGGAGGTCGTTGGGCGGCAGCGAACGGTTCTCTGCCTCCGCCCGCGCCCGGTTTTCGGCAACCAGCTTTGGCAGCTCCACCGCAGAACGCGGCGCCACCCGCGCGGCCGGAACCGGCGCGGCGACCGGCGGCTCGGGCGGGGCCGGTGCGGGTGCCACGGCTGCATCGGGGGGCTGATGTGCAACCGCCCGCGCCGACGAGAAGGCCCATGCCGGCGACGACGCCAGGAGCATCAACGAGCAGAGCGCAGACGCGACGAGTTGCTTCGGATGCAGCCTCATTCTCCACCTCCTGCAGACCCCTCGAAAGGTGCCACCTGTGTCGGCGGCT